>CAYMKM010000063.1:0-10649 GCA_964390985.1 uncultured Clostridia bacterium
AGTGGCGCTCTACTGTTAAAGGTTATGTCCCAAAGCTGGACAGAACAGAATAATTAAGTATAATTAAGGAAGAAAATCAGCTAAATTCGCCGATTATTATTAGGTTAGGCGGGAGTTTATATGATAATGCCAGGCTATACCGGGCGACCCACTCTACTGAAGGAACTCAATACTTCCATTGTTTTATCACTTATTAAAGAGAGAGATCTAATATCTCGGGCCGATATTGCCAAGGAACTTAGTTTAAGCCCACCTACAGTATCAAAAATAGTTGAAAACTTGTTAGCTGATAATTGGGTAAATGAAGTGGGTGTAGGAGTATCCAGTGGAGGACGTAAACCGCTGTTGTTGCAGTTTAACTCTAATCGCAACTACCTAATGGGTGCTTGGTTGGGTGATAGAAGCATTATTACTGCTGTGAGTGATCTAAGTGGTAAAGTGCTGTTAAGGCTAGAGGAACCGCGTTCATCATGCACTGCCGCGGTGGATAATAACCAAGTTGTGGCTGTAGATAAAACACAGTTAATCCGCATGTTAGAACAGACCCTACAAGAGGCTGAAATACCAAGGGACCTTTTAGGTGGTATAGGAATAGCTGTTTGTGGTATCACCAGGCTGGAAGATGGTACAGTGGTACGCGGACGGTATTTACCTGGTTGGCAGGACATTCCTATTGCACATATTCTAGCGGATCATTTTGGTGTTCCTGTTATAGCAGATGGAGATACATATTTGGCGGTGTTGGGAGAAGCTACTGCTGGTGCTGGCCGTGGTGTAGAAAACTTAGTGCGAATAACATTGGGCGCTGGCATTGGTTGTGGCATTATTATAGGCGGTTGTGTATACCGTGGTGCTACTGGAATGGCTGGCGAAATAGGCGATTTGATAGTCAGCGATGAGCTTAGTTTGAATGCACTAGCTGGTAAAGGCGGATACCTCGAAGAAATCGCCAACCGCAACATCTTGGTGATGAAGGCCAGTGAAATGATGGCCAGCGGACAAGAGACAATATTACGGGATTTAGCAAATGGCGATGCCACCAATTTGACGCTGGAGTTGGTTTTGCAGGCAGCGCAAAAAGGAGATCATACAGCATTAACCGTTGTCAGTGACATTTGTGAAACTTTATCCAGAGCTATTTCAAACATTATTAGTGTACTTAACCCAGAGTTAGTAATTGTGGGTGGCGATTTAGGTGAGCGTTCCGACATATTAATTAACAACATACGCAAATGGGTGGCCAGCTTGTTATATTCACCACCTCCTATTAAGGTATCGACTCTTGGGCGCGATGCAGAAATTATGGGTGCTATCGCCTTGGTACTAGAACATATTTCGCCTAGTTTAAGAGTGGACTACCATTCCAGTATGATAGGCAATTGGATTGAGGCAGCTAAATAATCGGTTATGTTTTATCTGCTTGTAGCAAAGCGATACCTCACTGTATTGTTCGGTCGGCAGGAAAGTAATTAAAGTTAAGGAAGATTTCGGCGTATAGATGGCGAAGTGCAAAAACGAATAAGAAATTGCACACCCAAGATCTTTATTAGGGGAGGTTCGCTGTGCTATTGCCAAATCTATTCCCACAACCACAACAAGTAAACATCGGAGCAGAAAAACTACAACTCACCAGTGATGGGCGTGTCAATTGTGTACTGGTTTTAACAGAAGATGCGTCACACCAGGAACGCACAGCCGCAGCGGTGATAAGTTCGGCCTTAGCAGGCATTACCGGGAACCATCCAGATATTGTGTACAGTGAACCACCTGTCGGTAAGATACCCATTTATATTGGCGAAGCGGCTCGCCCCGCATTGGAAGGTATGTCGGCACCTCCGAACGATCGCACATACGCTGGCGAAAGTTATGTCTTGCAAGTGAACGATACTAGCATAGCTTTGCGCGGCTTAAGCAGTGCAGACACATTATATGCCGCACATACTCTAACACAACTATTCACAGTCTGTGATTCCAATGTAATAATACCGATATTAACAATTCGCGATTGGCCCGATTTTCGCTATCGGGGGCTATACATGGAATCTAAATGGGGTCCCGACCTAATGCAGTTAGCTGATTGGCAGGAACTCATTGATTACATGGCCTCCCTTAAATACAATTTGCTCACAGTAGGCATTTATGGCTGCTGGAATATCCAATACGACCAACAAATCACCGAGTTTTTATTAACACCTATACCAGCTCAGCCCGATTTACAGACCAAAAAGACAATTACATATTACTCAGCGCGCCAAGGGAAATGGTGTTCAAAGACTTATTTACCACCAATGTTTACTGAAGATTTTTTTGGCGATGTTGTAGCATATGGTCGGCGGAAAAACGTTATAGTACGGCCGCATTTTAATAGCTTGGGGCACAATACGCTTATCCCGCGTCTTTATCCGGAGATATCAGCATGTGATGAAAACGGTTGGCCCACCGGTTATGGTTTATGCCTTAGTAATCCGGCAGCATGGCAGAGTATGGCTGCTATTTTTACCTATATTGTTCAGCGTTATCTGCTACCAAATGGTGTAGATCATTTTCATTTGGGTTTAGATGAAGTGATGAATCAAAAAGGGGTATATCGCCATCACCCGCAAAGGGTGGTAAACCCATGGTGTCAGTGCAGTAAGTGCAAGGCACGTAATCCGAACGAGATGATAGTTGATTACGCCCTGAAGCTGGCTAGCCACCTTAAGGAGCTAGGTATTAATCATGTGGGCATTTGGCACGATCAACTAGAGCAAATGGGGGCCATGGAGAACGAATTTTCCGCCCAGGTAAAAGAGCGCGGTCTGCAAGATACAGTGATTGTGGAGTGGTGGCGCTACGACGATACTCCTTTGGCTTCTATTCGCCCGGAGTTAGGGCATCGGCGTTTTGTGGTGCCCATGACTGGCTATTACTTTTGGTCAGCTTATCGCAATCATGTAAAAAACATAGAAGTGATGAGCCAGCTAGGTATAGAGCAGAGCGCAGAAGGTGTTAATGCCTATGGCACATATGATAAAGGGTTCGATACCCACTATCGTTACCTGGCAGAGTGGGCTTGGCATGGTTCTGCTAATCCCGATAGCGAGCAATGGCTGGACAATTATGCTCGCTATGTTTACGGAGCAGCGGCAAAAGAGGGCAAGGTAGCCTTGCAGCAATTTGCCGAGCTGAGTTCGGGTGATAACTTAAAACAAATTTTAAACCTAGATGGATATAGATACTCTTATGTGGCGGTTGACCTACCCTACCCGCGTAGCTATCCAGGCGAACCCTTAGCCAAACTACAGCAAGACCCAACAGCGAGCGATAGATTAGCGGCATTGGCCGATAAAGCCACTAGCGTTCGCCAAAGCCTAGCTAAGCTGATGGATGGTGTTGTTCCACAACGGCACTTAGCCGAGCAGTATTTAGCTGAAGCCACGCGCACCCAAGCATTGGTATGCATATTTAGAAACCTGCTAATAGCGGCAAAAACATACGAGGGAATTTGCTCGCAGGCTGGGGCTAAATTAACAGTTGAGGAGATGGACCAGCTCAAACAATGCCAGCAACTAATGATAGAAGCATTAGCGTGGCACGATCAGGCTGTATACCAGCTAGAGCTGGTTAAGGCGCATTATTTATTGCCAAGCATGCTCCGTAATTTCACGCAACAGCGACCGTTTATTACTCAATGGTTGGCCCTATTTACCAAGTGGGTAGAACTACCCATGGGGGTGTCATAATGCAGGCCGGATTTGGCGAAGTAATAGTGACGCCGCCTTTAGGTGATGAAATGGCCGGTTACTTTGAAAAGCGCCTAGCAGAGGGCGTTATAGATGATTTGTATTCGCGGGCATTGGTAGTACGTGAAGGCGAAACCTACGCAGCGCTAGTGGTGTGCGATGTGTTATACGTATCGGAGGCTGACGTGGCAGCCATACGTAACGAAATCACTCTGCGCACGGGTATTCCGGGTAATCAGGTGATGGTAGCGGCTTCACACACTCATACAGGGCCTGTGACAGTGACTCGGGCAGCATTGACGCGAAATGAACACTATATTAAAACGTGGGTGCGTTTGACAGCTGGTGCCGTAGAAATGGCATTTCGAAATATGGATGAAGTGCGCGTGGGGGCAGGCGAGGGATGCCTAGATGGGGTTGCTTTCAACCGTCGTTACCAAATGCGCACAGGCCGCGTACACACTAATCCTGGTTATAACAATCCAGATATCATTAAAGTAGCAGGGCCCATAGATCCGGCGGTGACCGTTCTTCGTTTTGACGATGCAAAAGGTATTCCCATGGGCATTTTGGTTAATTACGCTTGCCACCCCGATACTCTAGGTGGCAATTACTACTCCGCTGATTGGTTGAGTGTAACAGTGCAAAAACTGCGTCAACTGCTGCAACCGCCAGGTCGTCAGCTAGGTGTAGTGGTGTTAAATGGTGCCTGTGGTGACATTAACCATATTGATGTGCAGCAATTGTGGCAGGGCCACTGGCCAGGGGTGACACAACGGATTGGTATTAGTGTTGCCGCTGAAGCAGCCCGTATTGCTACTACAATTCGCACCCAAACACAATTACCTGTAGACGTCAGCACGCAAATGGTTTCCTTACAACGGTTAAGTATGCCAGAATTTCTCAGTAGGACACAAGAAAACATGGCCAACCCCGCTAGTGGAAGTATGGAAAGAAACGGATGCAAAGCTAACATTAGAAACGCAGATATCATAGCAGCAGAACCACAGGAATTCATAGCAGAAGTGATGGGGTTGCGCATCGGTCCGGCTGTAATTGCTAGTTGTCCGGGCGAGTTATTTTGCGAACTGGGCATGGCATATAAAAAATCTTGTTCGCTGCCGTACGCCATGGTGGCTAACCTAGCTGGTGGCGCTGATGGATACATACCCACTAAACGAGCATTTGCTGAAGGTGGGTACGAACCAAATTCCACTCGTTTACAGCCAGGGGGCGGCGAAGCTATTGCTGCCGCCATGAGTGCGGTAGCCAATGAGCTTAGCTATTAGCGCGAAAGATGGCGCTACATAGTCAGCTACGTAGCGCCATCTTCTTCGATTCAAGAGAATGTATAGTTACTCGGCAAAGACAGAACGCATACCCTTGGCCACTGCAGTCAGGTATTTAACCGGATCGTGCGTGGTATCATCGGGGTTGAAAATCACTTCCAGCGAGAAAACACCGTTAAAACCAACCTGCTTTAACAAGGAAGCGGCTTTCTTTAAGTGCACAGTAGCATCGCCTTGGCCAAAATCATGGCAAGCTTTCTGCTCATAACCTACATTAGCAGGTGTTAGGTATAAATCGCGCACATGGCAGTGCTTTACGCGCTCAAGTTTAATATACTCAGCGGTTGTAGGTACTTGCTCACCCACTGCAACAGCGTGGGTAATATCCCACAAAACTTGAACCTCTGGCCGATTAACCATATCGACTACCTTGCCTACTAAGCGACCGGCGCGGAAGAGATCGTGCGTTTCCAAGCAAAGGGTGACGCCTGAACCTTGTGCAATATCGGCAGCCAGTGCCAGTGTTTGAGCGCATAAATCGACCCGCTCATCATCGGTAAGACTTTTATCACCCATGCCAAATACGCGTATGTTAGGCGCCCCAACCTGGCTAGCTAATTCGACCATTCGCTTTACGTCATCTAGTTGCGCCTGACGTTCGGTGCCAGCGGGGAGGGCTGTTCGAACACTAGTAGCCACACAAGGAACGCAGATACCAGCATCGGCCAATTTGCGACCGTAAGCGCGCACTTGGGTAGCGGGAGTATCGCTTTCGATACCGTGGGCATGGCCCCAACCAACCCTGGGCTCATAACCAGCAAACCCCAGCTTAGTTGCTAAAGTAATAACTTCATCAACGGTGAAGTTAGGGCAGGTAGAACTCATAAAACCAATTTTCATACCGTATACCTCCTAACAATAATAATAATATCATAGCTGGGCAGCGAAAGCAGTTAATGTTGATGTGGCAAGTGGGAGTCCAGCTTGCTTGGCAGCGGCATCGAAGGCCGCAAAAAACCGGAGTAGGTTCTCAGGGTGGGCACCGCTACCCATATGACCAATCCGCCACACTTTACTGGCCAACTTACCCCAGCTACCGGCCAACATAACGCCATGATCTTGCCAAAGATTCTCTCGAAAACTCTCATCGTCAACACCTTCGGGTATGCAAAAGGCGGTTACTGTATTAGCTGCGGCATCTGGCTGGGGGAAAATGGTTAAACCAGCAGCTCGTAGCGCATTGCGGGTGGCCTCAGCTAAACGGAAGTGGCGGTTAATAGCATTATCTAACCCTTCGTGCGTAAGAATATCGACTGCAGCATCTAAAGCATATATATCGCTAATAGAAGGAGTGTAGGGGAAAACTGAGTTGTTCAACCACATGTCGCGCCACTTCACCAGGTTTAGGTAATAACTGCGAATGGGGCTACGACGCTTCTCCATACGTTCCCAAGCTCGTGGACTAATTGAGATGAGAGCCAATCCGGGAGGTGCTGATAAAGCTTTTTGCGAGGCACCCAATACTACGTCAATTCCCCAGGTATCGGCAGCTACATTCTCCCCGCCAATAGAGGAAACTGCATCAACAATGGAGAGAATTCCCCGCTCCTTTAGCGGTTCTATTAGGTCGGCCACTGGGTTGAGTAATCCAGAAGGAGTTTCGCAATGCACTATGGTAGCCAGGCGAATATCAGGATGCTGTTGCAGAACTTTTTCTACATCGGTAGATGTTAATATTCGATCATACGGCCCTGAAAGGTATATAGGTTGTCCACCAGCTATTTGCACAAATTCGCCAAAACCTTCACCAAAATGGCCATTAGCTACGCAAAGCACCTTATCGCCCGGTTCCACCAGGGATATTACCGCAGATTCCAGGCCTAGCAAGCCTTCTCCGCTCAAAATGAGCACATCATTGTTTGTACCCATTAAGGAACCTAACCGACAGCACAAATCGCGATATAGATCGAAAAAGTCCATATCCAGGTCTGGATTTACTATCGGTCGTGCCATTGCTTGCCGCACTCGCTCGTCTACTATTGTGGGGCCTGGGGTCATCAGCAGTTTTTCGTAATTAGCCCGAAATGACATTTTGGACATGGGGTGATGCTCCTTTTTCAGTTTAGGCTAGGTTTGCCAGTTGTTCACTTGTAATACTGCTCAAAGGCGGTTGCCCGCTTACATAACGCTCCACCTCTTCTAACGCATAACGGCCCAAAAGCATTAAACCAGTAGTGATGGTACCAGTCATGTGCGGAGTTAGCACTACGTTATCCAAGTAGCGCAATGGCGAATCATCCGCAGGTGGTTCTGGGTCGGTCACATCCAAGCAGGCTCGAATGCGTCCGCTTTTCAATTCATTTATCAGAGCCTGTTCGTCTACTAGTGAGCCCCGTGCGGTGTTAATTAATGTAGCCCCATCTTTCATTAGTTTTAACCGCCGCTCGTTTATCATATGCCTAGTAGAAGGTAGAGAGGGAGCATGTAACGATATTACGTCGCACTCTTGCATTAGAGTATCTAAATCGGTGAGTGTAGCGCCTAAAGCACGAGCCTTCTCTGGCAAAATGAAGGGATCATAAAGCATTACACGCACACGGAAGTTACGTAATAAATGCAAAAGGTGGCTTCCCACATGGCCAGCGCCAACTACACCAACACTGGTGCCTACCATCTCTTTTGCACTGAACATGGCAGTGCGACCAGCTTTCCAACCCTGTTGTTTGGTGATGCGGTTCATTTCAAATATGTTTTTCATTGAAATGATAATTAATCCTAAGGCTGATTCTGCTACACAAGGTGAAATAGCAGAAGCACCGCTGGTAATGGTTATACCTCGTTCATATACTGCGGGGCTTACTATAGGTCTAATGGAACCAGCAGCGTAAATAATTAAGCGAAGGTTGGGAGCGTCATCTAGTAATTCCTCAGTAAAGCAAGGAGAGCCCCAAGAGGTAATACAAGCGTGAGCGTCCGTTAACATAATGGCGGCATCTGATGGAGTAGGTGCCTTGTTGCCATTATATATAAGTAGGTCGGTCAATTCGTGCAAGCGAGTAATAACGTGATCTTCAAAGAAATCTTGGCGTTGTTTGGTTGTGACCATCATAGCGAGGCGCTTTTTAACCATTGTTACCCCCCTGGTTTAGCTATTGTGGCAAGAATTTCACCACTACACCAGTGTTACCTGCCTCACTATGGCAAAACCAGTTATTATGGGAGGTTAAATTAACCCTGCCAAAAGGGTAACGATGACCAACACAACACGGTTGGCTCATACCGTTTACTGCCGCAGAAGTTACACGAGTTCATGGCGTATGGGCAATGGTTTGGTTGCGGTGGATCAACAATATGATTGCAGTGTGAGGATGGTGTCGGTTTGCATCCATACTCTAGTATTTGCAACACAGTGTTTAGGTTCTCACTTAAGACACTGTGATTCGCCGCTAGTTGTTCGCTTAATTGCATGATGCTACCGTATATATCTTGTGCACTGGAAAGAGAATCGCGCAATAATGCCGTGATTTCCTGCCAAGCTCCAGGCTCGTTCATGGGGAACCTCCTTATCGGTTCTACGCTATGTAAATATGATTTATCCGTGCTAAATATACCTGGAGCGCAGGAAATGTATTTAGAGCAAATAATGCAGCTCTACGATTAATCCAAGGTTTGAGCGATCGTTTAAAAGTGTATCGTAACTCAAACCCAGCGCGACGCGACCGTTTTTTTCTAAGCGGAAGGAATAACCACCCTGCAAGCGCAGTAGGTTCAATCCAGAGGTAGCATACTTGTTGGCGGCGGAGCCCACCACTAGGCCACCATACGCACCAAGGAAGTTCTTATATTCATAGTGACGGCCAATGATGCCAATGTACGATAAGCCCGGATACGCCTCTAAGCCAATGACATAGCCATTATCTAGTTCCATCAATCCCATTGGGTATATACCAACAGAGTCCAAAGATAGGCCAATAGCATTGCGGGCAGATGCCGGTATACACACTGTCAGCAACAAGCACAGTGTAAATAACGGAATGAATTTCTTCATACTAAACCCTCCTAACAATATGTACGATATGATTTTACGGCAATAGGCTGTTTAATGCCTTCCCGTCTTTACGCCTATTTACATGGGACTTATTCCCTATACGAGGGTAGACAAAAACCGATAAACGGGAGTAATCTATAAGTAATGCCACTTTAGAAAAGAGGGATCCAACTTCAATGATATCACAGGGAAAAGAACACCAACGCGATAGCTTCACTACTAGCCTAGGGGTATTAGCTGCAACTTTAGGATCAGCAGTGGGACTTGGTAACATATGGAAGTTTCCGGCCCTTACCGGTGAAAACGGGGGTGCTGCGTTTGTTCTTCTCTATTTAATATGCGTATTCATAGTAGGTTTGCCGGTGATGTGGGCCGAGTTGACTATTGGTCGGCGGGCTAAAGCTAATACTGTAGGCGCATTTCAAAAGCTGGCACCGGGAAAGCCATGGTATTTGATTGGTGTGTCCGGTGTGGTATCTGCTGTACTTATAATGGGCTTTTATACTATAGTAGCAGGCTGGATTTATGCGTATATCTTCCGCTCGGCCACTGGCGCACTAGCCGTAGCACCTGAGCAAACTGGCGCGGTGTTTGATGCTTTATACACATCGCCTTGGCAATCGCTAGTTTGGCAGTGGGCTGTTTTGTTGGTCACATCTACTATTGTGGCTGCTGGCGTAAGTAAAGGGATTGAACGGGTAACCAAGCGGCTCATGCCCTTACTGTTCCTTTTATTACTAATCTGTGACGTTCGAGCACTTACATTACCTGGTGCTAATGAAGGTTTGTACTTCTTATTTCAACCGGATTTCTCTAAAATAACGGCATTAACATTGCTGACCGCTATGGGCTTGGCGTTCTTTAAATTATCGCTCGGTATGGGTTGCATGGTCACGTATGGCAGTTATATTGGGGAAAAAGAAAACTTACCGCGCACTGCTACACGAGTGGTGTTGGCCGATACAGCTGTCTCATTGCTAGCTGGTATAGCCATTTTCCCGGCGGTGTTCGCCTTTGGTTATGCACCGGAAGCAGGACCTTCGTTGCTGTTTATCACTATTCCGGCGGTCTTTCGTTCAATGCCATTAGGTGGTATTTTCAACTTCTTATTCTTTGTCTTAGCTGCAGTAGCAGCCACCGGTGCTATGATCTCGCTTATGGAAGTGCCTGTAGCCTACCTCACGGAACGGTTTAAATGGAGTCGGCTAAAATCAGTCACAATTACGGCGGTTAGCATGGCAGTTCTTGGGGTGGGTGCGGGGCTTTCATCTAGCGTGTTGAAAGAATTTAAGATCTTTAGTCTTACCTTGTTTGATCTGTACGACTTTGTTACATCGAACGTGTTACTACCAGTTGGGGGCATTCTCATTGCCCTATTTGTCGGTTGGTCATGGCGACGTCAGGCGGTGCAAGAAAATGGCGGGGAAACGCCGCTTATCAAAGCCTTCAGCTTTTTCCTGCGCTATGTAGCCCCGGTAGCCATCACCATTATACTGCTACAAGGGCTCCATATTATTAACTTCTAGTAGCTGGGCATTACTGGTGCGAGCGATCGCTTTGGTATTTCCGCCGTAACATGTAAAGGCTGCA
>CAYMKM010000064.1:0-10429 GCA_964390985.1 uncultured Clostridia bacterium
TAGCAATTGCTCCCATTTCTGATCCACATCGGCTTGAATTTGTTCTAGTAACTCTTCATTGCCGGGGCGGAATAGATGACGGAAGCGAGTCTGCATCTTCATCCAATCTGCCACTGCTATTTTAGTGCGTGGTTTGTAGTTTACTTTCCATTGGCCGTTCTCAACCTCGAACAGCGGCCAGAAACAGCTATCTACCGCAGCCTTGCAAACTTCAAGGATGTTTTTAGGAGCAACACCCCAACCTAAACGGCAAGGCGTGAGTATATTCAAGAAAGCAGGTCCATCGATTTCCAGACCTTTTTGCGCTTTACTCATTAGATCGCGGTGGTTATGAACAGAAGCCTGGGCCACATAAGGAATATTATGAGCAGCCATAATTGCAGCTAAATCCTTACGCGGCTGGGTTTTTCCGTAGCTAACCTTACCAGCTGGCGAGGTTGTAGTACTCGCACCAAAAGGAGTTGCTGAAGAACGTTGAATACCAGTGTTCATGTAGGCACCATTATCGTAGCAGACGTAAAGCATATTGTGTCCGCGTTCCATAGCACCAGACAAAGACTGAAAACCGATATCGTAAGTACCACCGTCGCCACCAAAGGCAACAAAGCGGATTTGGCGATCATCCTTCAGTTTACCTTGCCGCTTTAATGAGCGGTATGCTGATTCTACACCACTGATTGTAGCCGCAGCATTCTCAAACGCGCTGTGAATCCACGGTACATTCCAAGCTGTGTACGGATAAATGCTGGTACATACTTCAGCACAACCTGTGGCATTAGCCACAACTACCGGATCATCGGTGCTCATAAGCACCATTTTCAAAGCAATAGGAAAACCGCAACCAGCACAAGCCCTATGGCCACTGGTAAGACGGTCGGGCCGTGTTGATAGTTCTTTAAGCGATGCAACCACTCTTACTCACCCCCTACTCACGAACGCCCAGGTGGCGGACTTTAGCACCGGCCACACCGGTATTGGCAATAGATTCCAGATCATTGTAGACCGACTCAATAGCGTCAATGCCTACGTCTCGTCCACCTAAACCGTAAATGTAGTTAACCATTAACGGCCGCTTAGTCAGATCGTATAATGCTGACCGAGTTTCGGCGAACACCGGACCACCCTGCCCAGTAAGGCTATCTGAACGATCCATCACTGCTACTGCTTTAACATGCTTTAAGGCTTCGGCCAACTCTTCTGCAGGGAATGGCCGGAAGACACGCAACTTGAGTAAACCAGCCTTAATGCCCTTGCGCCGCAGTTTATCTACTACATAGCGAGCTGTGCCTGCTGCTGAGCTAAGCACTACTATTGCTATTTCAGCATCATCTAACCGATAGGTCTCAAACAGACCATAGTTGCGACCAGTTAGTTTGGCGTACTCTTTAGCTACCTCTAAAATAACTGGCTTTGCCTGAACGATAGCTTCATAGTGCTGCCGCCTGTGCTCAAAGTAGAAGTCGGTGAAGTCAACCGATCCCACAGTTACAGGGTTATCCAGGTCCAACAGCGGGTAAGTAGGATTGTATTTGCCAATAAATGATTTTACTGTTTCATCATCTAAGGTAAATACGTTCTCCATACCGTGGCTGACAATAAACCCGTCTATCATTACCATTATCGGTACTTGAACATTGGCATGTTCGGCAATGCGAACAGCTTGAATTAAGTTGTCGTAACCCTCTTGAGCGTTTTCACCGTATATCTGCAGCCAACCGGCATCGCGGGAACCCATGGTATCAGAATGATCGCAGTGGATATTTAGCGGTGACGATAAGGCCCTGTTAATAACTGGCATAACAATAGGATATCTGTTGCCAGAAGCGATATAAAGCATCTCATGCATTAAAGCCAAGCCCTGCGATGAGGTAGCTGTCATCGAACGGGCTCCTGCTGCAGCTGCACCTAAGGTGGCGCTCATAGCTGAGTGTTCGCTCTCGACCAATACCAACTCAGTATCGACTAAACCATCTGAGTGGAAACTGGAGAAAATCTGTACAATTTCAGTTGCCGGCGTAATTGGGTACGCAGCTACGACATCCGGATTAATTTGGCGCATGGCCTCTGCCAATGCCTCGTTACCAGTCAAAGCTTGCGACTCTGCCGCTGATAGTTTATTAACTGCCATTCGTGACCCTCCCTCCTATGCGTTCTCTGGAACTATTTCTATAGCTTGCACTTTAGGTGGGCATACAGAAGCGCAAATGCCACAACCCTTACAGTGATCGTAATCAATACCAGCTACTTTGCCATCTTCCACTTGGATAGCCATATCGGGACAATACAGCCAGCACATCAGGCAGGATATGCATTTATCGGAGTTCCAAACAGGTTTCTCAGAACGCCAGCCGCCCACTAAAAACTCACGGGCTGTACCACCCTTTGGAATTACGGCACCCCAGGTGATATCTTTCCAGCCTGCTTCCGGTTTTTCAATCGGTAATATCTTGGCACTCATTCGCCTTGCACCTCCTGGAACGCCCGCCGCACAGCCTCGATATTCCCATCGATAACCTCTGGCTTATTGCGGAATTTCTTCACCAGTTTTTGCCGGACACTTTCCAGTAGCGGCTGCAACTCTAGTAAACCAGCCACTCTGTTGAGTGCACCTAGCATGGGTGTGTTAGGAATAGGCCGCCCAATGGTTTCTCGAGAAATATGAGTGGCATCCACAGTAAATACTTTTACCGATTTGTTCTTGATATTTAACTTTTCCCGGGCTTCCGCTGGTGTCCAAGAAGCGTTAACAAGTAACACGCCGCCATCAGGAATACCAGCTGTAAAGTCGACCTGACTAGCCAGGGTGGTATCGAGCACTGCCACATAGCGTGGTGTATCGATGCCACAATGTACAGTGATTGGTTCGTTACTAATGCGGTTGTAAGCTACAACAGGCGCTCCCATGCGCTCAGGTCCGTATTCAGGAAAAGCCTGAACATACTTGCCGGCACCTGATGCCGCCTCACCCATTAACAAAGCGGCTGTTTTGGCACCTTGACCGCCACGCCCGTGCCAGCGGATTTCGATCATCTCGCTGGACTCGCTTTTGGTATCGAGCTGACCGCTCTCCACTATAAGCGATTTAACTGTCACGGGATTTCACCTCCCAATGATATTGACTTGCAACTACGAACAGCAAAAGGCTGCTGGTCGCGCGCAAAAGTGGGACTATTAAAGCGGTAGCCCCCGATACATGGTAGTATTCGCCCTTATAAACTCCTAGAGGCAAATGGCCACGGACCCTTGGGACATATGACCCGGGTACCGGACATCATACCAACCTGTAGTAGTTGGCCACCTTTGCTATTCTATCAAAATATAATAGTAAAAGCTATTTCCGGTCAGTGTAAATAATGGTGTAGGTTAGCGAGTTAGGATCTGACTGCTCTTAATTGGATTTAATTGGTATCCTCATCGCCAGACCACAGTTGAGTGGAAAGGTAACGCTCACCTGTATCCGGCAATATTACAACGAAAAGTTTACCGCGATTTTCTGCCCTGGCAGCGACTACTTGTGCTGCATAGGCAGCGGCACCTGAGGATATCCCCAGTAATATCCCTTCACGGCGGGCCAATTGTCGAGCAGTTGTATAGGCCTCTTGAGTTGTTACCGCGATCACTTCATCAATCAACGATCTATCTAGTACTGGCGGAATAAAGCCAGCGCCAATCCCTTGTAGCTGGTGAGGACCTGGTGTTCCTCCTGATAACACAGGCGAATCGGCCGGTTCAACAGCCAAAGCCTGCAAACATGGCTTTTTAAGCTTTAACGCCTGAGCTAGGCCAGTGATGGTACCACCGGTACCTACACCACAGATCACTGCATCTACCTTACCTTCAGTATCTTGCCATATCTCTTTGGCTGTTCCTTCCCGATGCGCTGCTACATTAGCTGCATTCGCAAACTGCATGGGAATAAAAGCACCATCAATCGACGCTGCTATCTCATGAGCCCGGGTTATAGCACCTTGCATACCTTCCGCACCTGGTGTTAATACCAACTCAGCTCCATAAGCGGTCAATAAAGTGCGTCGCTCTACACTCATAGTATCCGGCATAGTTAAAATAAGACGGTATCCTTTTGCAGCGCATACCATAGCTAAGCCAATGCCTGTGTTACCGCTGGTAGGCTCAATCACCACTGCACCCGGTCCTATGAGACCCTCCGCTTCGGCAGCTGCAATCATGCTGTAACCGATGCGGTCTTTTACACTACCGCCGGGGTTAAGGCACTCTAATTTGCCATACACTTCCGCCCCTGTTTGCTCGCTGATATAATTCAAACGCAACAATGGTGTATGGCCAATTAAATCGGTAACCCCACTATATAGATGTGCCATATTACGGCCTCCATCACTGTTGAATTTGCTTCACTATATCAACCAGTTTTGACATGGTATTAATGAAACTGTCTATCTCCTCTTCATCGAGATGGCGTAGCATTTCTACCATTCTCTCTTTGCGATTTTTCTCTACCTCGGCCAATGCTAGCCGCCCTTTTTCGTTCAAATCGATTAAAGTTACCCGGCGATCTTTAGTGCTCTCCTGGCGCGTTACATACCCCGACTTTACTAATTCGTTCACCAGACCGGTTATTGCCGGTGACGTTACACCTAAAAAAGATGCTAAATCCGATACTCTACTAGGTCCTTTTATATTAAGCATACGCACCAAAAATAGCTGCGAAGGAGGTATGGCACTATTGCGGGCTAACCGTGCCCCTTGCTGCAAAAGGAGACTCATCCACTTATCAAAGTGAACGACATATTGCTCCGCTCGTTGCTTTTCCATAACCGCACCTCACTTATTTATCCTGCCACTGTTATGTCATATTGGCTCCTGATTCCCTAGTCTCCTTGCTAATATTTAGTTAGGTTCAAGTTGTAGTTGAATAGTTATCATGCTAAAATTTCTGTATGAACCACACAAAGATTCTTAAGATAGTATGCATAATATTAGCCTTAGGCATGATGATCTACTTCATAGGCGAGTTCTCGCTGCCTGGTAAAGATCGCTATTTATATTACTCTTTAGATGCCTTTCAGGTTGATGGATGTATTGTTCTTTACCAACTCCCCTCAAAGCTAGGGGGGCGCATGTACATTACAAACAATAACGGCGAAATAAACGCCCTAATTGGGCGCGACCCGTATGATAAATGCCTTATTATTTGGGATAAGACGCGCAAAGTGTTTAAGTCAACATGTAAAGATAGTATATACTCCATTTCTGGCCAATGGCTAAGCGGTCCGTCTAAACGCAACCTCGGCCGATTTGCCATTACCCAGCAGGATGATGTTTTAGTAGTAGATACCGGCACCCAACTGAGTGATTGATCGAATAACGGAGGTTAGCCATGCCGATAGATACTATTACTTGGTCGCAAGGGCGTGTAACCCTCATTGATCAGACTCGCCTGCCTATGCAGGTCGTTTACTTACATCCCGAAACCGTTCAAGAGATGTGGCAGGCTATACGGGATTTGCAAGTAAGGGGAGCACCGGCAATAGGCATCACTGCTGCTTTTGGAGTTTATTTAGCTGCCGTGCAATCTAGCGCCACCACTGTGGAAGCTTTACTAACTGATATAGACGCTGCCGTCACCTATTTAGCCAGTGCCCGCCCCACAGCTGTTAACCTTTTTTGGGCCTTGCAACGCATACAGCAAACGGCGCATTCCGAGGCTAAAGATAAAAACGCTAATGTAAACACACTACGCCAGGCTTTATTGCATGAAGCGCGGCAAATGATAGATGAAGATAACGCCGTTTGCTTGGCCATTGGCCAGCACGGTTTATCATTGTTACGACCGAACATGGGCCTACTTACACATTGTAATGCTGGCGGTTTGGGCACCGCTGGCTGGGGTACTGCCTTGGCACCTATTTACCTGGCGCATGAAAAAGGTTGGCCTTTAAAAGTTTTTGCCGATGAAACTCGTCCTGTATTACAAGGAGCGCGCTTAACCGCCTGGGAGTTGCAAACCGCTGGCATTGATGTCACCCTTATTTGCGATAACATGGCTGGCATGGTGATGCAACAAGGTTGGGTGCAAGCAGTTATAGTAGGCTGCGACCGGGTGAGTGCTAATGGCGATGCGGTAAACAAAATCGGCACCTATAGCCTAGCCATACTAGCGCAGCACCATGGCTTACCTTTTTATGTGGCTGCACCCCGTTCATCAATTGATTTGACTACCGCGCAAGGCAGCGATGTTGTTATTGAAGAGCGCAATGCCGCAGAAGTGACAGAGTGGTGCGGCCAACGCAGCGCACCACCTGGTGTCAAAGTGTATAACCCGGCTTTTGATGTGACGCCGGCAGAGCTAATTACAGCTTATATCACTGAAGTAGGTGTGCTTAAACCACCGTTCCCAGCAGCGTTGGCTAAAGCTTGTGCCGCCACTTTCACAGGGCCCAAACATGCGTAATTGCATCAGCAATGCGCGCTGCCTGATCACCCATGCGTTCATAATTGCCCAATATATCGAGGAAAAGAATTGCTGCCTGGGGATGACAAGCCCCTTGTATTAAACGCTCAATATGTTGTGAGCGCATATCTTCCTCCATTTGATCAAGCATTGATTCTAACCTAAACACTTGTCGTGCCTGGTTGGCATCCCGTTTTTCTAACGCCGCCACCATAGTATCGATAATGTGTAGCACGGCATCGTTAATTTCATTGATCTCTTGACAGGCAGCATCGCTAAACGGCAATTGTAACCGCAGGCGATGCTCGGCAAACTCGGCTATGTTCTGAGCGTGATCGCCAATTTTTTCAATGCTGGCCGTGGCAAGCATCAATAAATTATGCAACCGATATTGTTCATCGCTGAGCTGTTGCTGCCCGGTATCCGCCAAATAATGTCGAAGCTGGCGATCCAATTCGTTTACATCCTCTTCGGCACTCATAGCATCTTGCACAGCTTGTTTATCTTCATTAAGGAAACCATTTGTCGCTTGAGCTATACTACGCCGAGCTAACCCAGCCATCCGTACTACCTGGCTAGTCGCTTGTTGTAAAGCAATACCTGGCGTATCTAGCAGACTTTTATCCAGCGGTTGTTTTATAATGTCTTTCTCTGATGGATGCGGAACTAGCCGCGTTAATAACCATACTAACCCAGATACCGTTGGCAAGAGCACCAATACGGCCAATAGGTTATAGAGTGTATGCGCATTGGCTACCTGCCGCATAGGATCGCTGACCAACATTACTATAGGTTGCAGAACTGGCCGCAGAACAATAAACAACGCTAAGCCAGTTAAATTGGCCAAAAGGTGGGCCAAAGATGCCCTCCTACCAAATACGCCAACACCGGCACCGACTACCAATACAGCCACTGTGCTACCTAAATTGGCCCCAAACAGCACAGGTAACATTTGCGTAATTCCCAGCAAATGCTGACCACTCACTACTTGCAAAAAAGCGACTACAGCAGCACTGTTTTGCAGTGCGGCGCTGGAAAGAGCGCCCACAAAAAAGCCTAATATGGGATCAGCCAGTAAACCAGTGAACGGCACCCCTTCCGGTATACCGGAAAGAGAAGTAAGTGCGGTGCGCATCACTTCCATACCTAGCAGCAATATACCAGCGCCAGTAACTATTTGCCCACCATCACGCCAGCGCTGTGTTTGCGAAAATAAGAGTAAACCTACGCCCAATGCTATTAATGGCAATGCCGCTGGGTCAGGATGAAAAGCTATTATTTGGGCCGTGATAGTAGTACCTACATTAGCACCTAGTATCATGGCTATGGCTGGCACTAAACTGATCGCCCCGGCATTTACCAGGCCTATCACTAATATGGCTGTCGCAGTCGAACTCTGCAATAGCACACTGATAGCCAAACCTGCCAGTAATGCCCCCCATATGCTGCGATCAGCCCATTTTACTGTTTGTCGTAACCTATTATCGGCAAAGCGGCGCGAGGCTTCTCCTATTAACCGTGATCCTAAAATAAATAAGCCTAACGCACCAGCAATGCTCAGGAACATCTGCATGGTTCCCCTCCCGTTAACAAGCGCCCTTTAACAGGGCACCGACAGTTCCAGCATCCAGTGCATCACACTAAGTCCGCCTTCCGCTGCGGTTTTGCACATATTCGTCCGCAAGCTCAATCATTCCTTTATGTTTCTACAAATATGATACTAAGTATCACTAAAACGAGGTATACTATCGTTGTCACTAAATGAGACGTATTAACGTAAGAAAGTAGGTTCTTTCATGCGCAAACCTATGCTCTTTTCAACGCTACTATTAACCTTAGCGCTATTATGTGGGTGTGGCTCTATGCACCCTACCTTGCGCTCTAATTCTTCGCAACTGCCACAAGTGGTAGCTACCACGGGAATAATCGCCGATTTGGCTGCGCAAATAGCTGGCGACAATGCTCAGATTCACACTTTGCTGCCCGAGGGTGCTGATCCGCACTCCTACCAACCTACACCAGCCGCCGCCCGCTTATTAGCCGATGCAGACTTGGTGTTGGTACACGGTGCCGGGTTGGATGTTTGGGTAGATCCTTTGCTATCTGCTACCACAAACTCTGCTGATATATGCCTGGTAACGCAAGGTTTAACCGCCCTGCAATCGGATGAAGATGGCGTTGATCCTCATTTTTGGCTTGATCCGAATTTGGTTATCACTTATGTACGCAATATTGCCAGTGCTTTAACCGCAATAGATCCCGAGCATAGCGATGCATACCAAACCCGGGCTGAGCAGCAAATCCAAGAATTAACCGAGCTGCACAATTGGATATTAGCCACCGTCGCTAACCTACCCGTAGCTCAACGTAACTTGGTGACGAACCACGATTCTTTCCGTTATTTTGCCACCCGCTATGATTTCAATATAGTTGGCACCGTAATACCTGGTTTTCATGTAGAAGCGGAACCATCGGCACAGCAATTGGCAGCCTTATCCCAGGTGGTACACAGCAAAAAGGTTAAGGCTATCTTCACAGAGACCACTGTTAACCCCCGTTTAGCGGAGATGATTAGTACACAAGCTGGGCAACCGGTAAAGATACTACGTTTATATACTGGTTCACTATCAGAAAAAGGCGGGGAGGCCGATTCATATATAAAAATGATACGCTATAACGTTAAGACCATAGTAGATGGGTTACTATGAGTACATCGCCCGCTTTTCAAATGCAACAAGCCAGTGTGGCATTTGGCAGTACGCTAGCGTTGCAAAATATTTGTATCACCGCTGAAGTAGGTGATTGCCTGGCGGTTGTGGGTCCTAACGGCGCTGGTAAAAGCACTTTGCTCCGGTTATTATTAGGGTTGGCACCTTTAAGGACCGGGTGCGTGGAAGTGTTTGGTAACCCGCCAGCTAAAAGCCGGCACTTAATCGCCTATATGCCGCAGAAGGATACCGTAGATTGGCGGTTCCCGGCTACTGTGGCCGATGTAGTGTTAATGGGCCGCTGGTGCCACATGGGTTACTGGCCACGGCCAAGCGCCACCGATTGGCAAATGGTACATGATGCCTTAACTGCTGTGGGCCTAGATCACCTAGCCAACAAGCCTATTGCTGCTCTTTCCGGTGGGCAACAGCAACGCATTTTCTTAGCACGATTGCTGGCCCGCGATGCCCGTTTATTACTGTTGGATGAGCCTTTTAACGGGTTAGATGCCGCCACACAGCATCTGTTACTACAGCTACTGGAGAAAATGGCCCAAGAAGGCCGTACCATTCTAACTGTATTGCATGATTTGCGCATGGCTCGCCGTTTCTCACAGGTGCTTTTGCTTAATAAGACCGTCGTAGCTGCCGGATCCCCAGAAACTGTTCTACAACCTGATTTGTTAACAGAAGCCTATTTTGGCTGTAAGTTGAACGATTATACACCCAACGAGGTTGCGAAAAATGATTTCGTTTCTAACTGAACCTTTAACCTATGAATTTATGCAGCGCGCCTTGTTGGCCGCTATATTGGCTGGTGGTGTAGCCGCTTTGGCTGGCACCTTTGTTGTGTTGCGCGGTATGGTTTTTTTGGGGGACGCACTAGCCCACGCTGTGCTGCCTGGTATGGCTGTTGCTTATGTGGCAGGCCAAAATTTGTTTATTGGGGCTTTATTGGCTGCACTGTTCACTTCTTTTGGGGTTGGTTATGTTAGCCAACGCCAGCAACTGCACTATGATACCGCCATCGGAATTCTCTTCTCCGGCATGTTTGCCCTGGGCATTGCTATTATTAGTACCATGCGTTCTTATACTGTTGATTTAACCGCTATGTTGTTTGGCAATGTGTTGGCAGTCTCCAACCGGGAGCTGATATATTTAGCTTTGCTGAGCTGTTTGATTCTGTTAGCGATATTCACTTGGGGGCGCGGCTGGGCGCTGTTGGCTTTTGATGCCGATTATGCTGCTGGTGCCGGGTTGCCTGTGAAGCAACTACACTACACCCTTTTAC
>CAYMKM010000065.1:0-10073 GCA_964390985.1 uncultured Clostridia bacterium
AACGGCGCTCGCAGCGACATTGCCTATCTTAGCACGCCTTATTCATCACGTCAACTTCCAGTTGCTGCTTTTTATGAACTTATGAACCAAGTAAGTAACGCAGGGCTACTAACAACACCACACCAGGCACACCCAAAAAGCCAGCTATTAATGCTGTCAGCGGATTCATACCAATATGCAGACCCCAGTATGCTCCTACCCAATTAAGTCCCCATAACAATATTAAACCGATGATACCATTCACCAGTAAACGCAGCAGTAGTTTTAACGGTGCTAAAAGTAAACGAGCTACAATATAAACCAGAACCAAGCCGATTATGTACGCTGCTATAGTAGCGATATTCATACTATTTCACCACGCAAAATTGTCCTGGATGTCCCAGGACAATCATACGAGCAAATCATCTACTTTATGCCCATTATATTAGTGATGGTGACTCTTAGCTTCCATTATCAAATGTTGTTCATGTAAAGGTAAATTAAAGCGAACGCCTAGAGACTTAGCCTGTTTCAAAAGGTATATATATTTCTTCTCAGCCGCTTCAATGCGATAAATAGCATGATCAATCAAATCTGGATCTGTCACATTATCGAAGTACAACCTGGCAGTTAGCCAATCCTTTCTGGCATGCTCTACAGAATCGAGAATATCTGGAGCACTAGCATCGGGTGAAGATACTTCGTCAATAACCAACTGATTTGAGACCAAGTCAAGTAAATTGTTTATCCATCTGGCCATATTGATGCCTCCTAGCGACAGTATAGGCACCATTGCGGCCATATATTCTAATCCTCAAGTCATAATTCGCGTCGGCCTTCCATAGCGCGAGCTAATGTAACCTCGTCAACATACTCTAGGTCGCTACCTACAGGCATACCATGAGCCATTCTGGTCACTTTTAACCCTAATGGCTTCAACAAACGAGCCAGATATAGAGCAGTCGCTTCGCCTTCTGGGTTAGGGTCACTAGCTACTACTATTTCTTTTACCTGCCCATCAGCGCACCTCTTCAGTAACTCTTGAATGCGTAATTGAGCAGGGCCTATTCCTTCCATAGGCGATATAGCACCGTGCAGCACATGATACTTCCCATGAAACTCACGAGTGCGTTCTACAGCAATAACATCCTTGGGCTCTTCTACCACCGCAATAACACTATTATCACGGTTATCGGCTGTACAAATGCGACATGGATTAACATCCGTAATGTTGCAGCATATATCGCAGTATACGGTCTTATCCTTAGCATCTATAATCGCTGATGCTAATGCACTAGTACGCTCCCTAGGACTACCAATAAGATGAAAGGCTAAACGTTGCGCGGTTTTTGGACCAATGCCGGGAAGGCGAGAGAGCTCCTCTATCAACCTGGCGATGGGTCGGGGATATGGATACATACTAGAATAAGCCTCCAGGTAGGCCAGGAATGTTTAGCCCTCCAGTGAGTTTACCCATCTCGTTGGCAGCCATCTCTTGAGACTTACGTACACCTTCGTTAAATGCGAGTAATATTAGATCCTGCAGCATCTCAATATCATCAGGATCTACAACGGCCTTCTCCAGATGCACCTCTACTACCTCGAAATGACCGTTCATAACTACTCGTACCATTCCACCACCAGCCGTGGCTTCTACAGTTTTCAACGCTAGCTCCTCTTGAGCTTTAGCCATATCAGCTTGTATTTTCTGCACTTGCTTCATCATTTTCTGCATGTTTTTCAACTCAGTTTTTCCCCCTCGCACTGTATACCAACAATTCGCCCGTCCAAATGCTGCAGGGCTTTACGAACAGCGGGGTTTTGCTTCACTTTCTCCTCTATTCCCGCTGTTTCTTCTTTTGTAGCAGCCTGTTGTACCCAGGTGGTCTGATCATCTACAGATGCAGATGTCTCTTGATGCACCTTTGTAGGTACTGGTGGCGGAGTACCCAATTGCGTGGTGATGCGCATATCTTTGCCTAATATCCGGGAGATCACGCTTTCAGTCGCGTTTTTGCATCGTTGTTGCTCCATATTTGCCTGATGAAACTTATGCTTCGGATCAAAGTAAATGACAACAGTATTCCCATGCACCGCTCCAGGTGCTCCTTCACGCAAAAACGCCTCTGTTTGCAGTCGCCTTTCTTTCTTTAGCATGCTCAATACGTTAGGCCATTCCTGCTGTAAACGAGTTAAAATCATCATTTCATCAGTTTGCGCCACAGATGCTGGTGCAGGTGGCAGCGCAGGTGTTGGCTCAGTTGTTGGTGCCGCAGACGTCGGCTCAGGCGTTGACGCAGGTGGCGGTGCAGACGTTGACGCAGACGTCGGTGCAAACATCGGTTCAACGGGCTTACCTGCAAACGGCTTCTTAATGGCTGTTTGGGTTGTTTGCCTCATATTGGCCAGTGCTCTCTCCAATGTAGTCACTCTTTGCACCAAAGAAGCTAACTGGCTATCCGATGTGGCCTCTACCTCTCGTTCGGGTTGTGCTGCTTTTACCAGCGCCAACTCCAAAGAGAGACCTGGGTTGCCAGCCCAGCGCAACTCCGCTTCCAAACCTTCCAAAGAGCCTAATAAACGCAATAGCTGGCTGATGGTACTTTGCTGTGCCAATTCAACCATATGAACTCTTTCATGGTCCTCAACTGCCACTAGGTCCGGTACTTGCGGTGCTACCTTCAATAATAATAAGTCGCGCACATACAAAGCCAGATCACGCGCTAATTGTCTTACGTCAACACCTTCGTTTAGCAGTTCGTTTACCAACTGGAGAGTCGCGGCTAGGTCTGCCTTTAGCAGGTTGGCAGATAATTGCGCAAGGGCATCACGGCGTACGATACCCATAACATGAACTACTGTCTGAACAGTGAGTGTTTGCGGGTCCATAGCTAAGCATTGATCTAAAATGGCCAATGCATCGCGCAAACCACCCTCGGCTTGCCTGGCTACCAATGCGAGTGCGTCTTTCTCGGCATTCACATTCTCGGCGGCAACCACTTTTTCTAGCAATGTTAAAGTTTGTGCCAAATTAAAGCGACGAAAGTCGAACTTTTGGCATCGCGACAGGATGGTAGGCGGTATTTTATGAGCTTCTGTGGTAGCAAAAACGAAGATAACATTCGCCGGTGGCTCTTCAAGCACCTTAAGCAGTGCGTTGAATGCTTCGTTGGTTAGCATGTGTACTTCATCTATAATGTAGACCTTTGAGCGAGCTTCAACCGGAGCGAAACGCACACGCTCACGCAGCTCACGAATCTCATCAATTCCCCTATTCGAAGCACCGTCTATTTCTATTACGTCAACAGAAAAACCACTGGCTATGCGTTTGCACTGATCACAGCTACCACATGGGCTTCCAGTGGTACCTTTGGCACAATTAAGTCCTTTCGCCAATAAACGAGCGAAGGTAGTTTTTCCGGTGCCCCGCGGTCCGGCAAAAAGGTAAGCATGAGCAACGCGACCGCTGTTCAACGCATTTGTGATAGTACGAACTATGTGTTCCTGCCCAATAACTTCAGCAAAAGTTTGCGGGCGGTATTTGCGGTATAAAGAAAGATAGGTCATCATCGCACTCCGATATGTACTGGCATTATCTTCGGCAGAGAAACTTAACATCCTCTGTTTGCTTTACGAAAGCAAAACCCATGTCACAGTATATGACATGGGCAAAAAATGCCGTGCACTCACCTTCGAACGTTACTTCCAAGCGTTACTCAGGCAGCCAACTCAAACCAGGCACCCTCACGGCACCCGGGTTATATCACTTACCGCTGCTTCCTTCCGGACCTGACGGGGTTTGTGATCTCCCGCTGCGCGAGACCCAATTTTCAACGCCGCTTACCTAAGCCAGACCTTAAAAGTTGCGGTCCTCTGGTGAGAATTCAGCCCTGCTATAGCGGATTGCAGGTTCAGGGCACCGCTAACGCCCCACCTAGCACGGCAAACTGAATCTATTATAGCCATTGTATGCCGTTGCTCCCCGATTTTACAGGACACACTACCAGAAGTCAACAGAGTAGATACTGTATAAAAAGGCAACTCTACACCTATATTCTACTGGTCATCAGCGAAAGGATGGTTTTATATGCGCCGACCGTACAGATCAAGCAATAGAGAACACAGATTAATAAAGCGCGGAGATATTACTAGTCTTGTACGTGTAGATAACCCAGATGATATGGAAATAGCCAAGGCCCCCGGTGAAGGTGATGGTGATTCGTTAGTCGGGATAGATAGCCCTGATGATGCTGATTATTATTTTGCAGAAGATAATTCCGGTGACCGTAAAGACTACCCGAAGCTAAAAAAGCGCCGCCGCAAAGTATAGCTCCAGATGCATATACCGTGTTATAATGCGGTAGGGTGTATAGAAGTGCATGATGAGTGCTATATGCGTCTGGCGTTGGAGCAAGCGCAAGCTGCCGGTACGCTAGGTGAAGTGCCAATTGGCGCTGTAGTGGTACGCGATGGTGTTGTGATTGGCCGCGGGTATAATTTGCGCGAAACACAGCGTGACCCCACTGCACACGCTGAAATAATAGCTATACGTGAAGCGGCACATACCCTGTCTGCCTGGCGATTGACAGGTTGCACCCTATATGTTACAGTTGAACCCTGCCCCATGTGTGCCGGGGCATTGATTTTAGGCCGCCTGGATCGGTTGGTGTATGGAACGCCTGATCCAAAAGCCGGAGCAGTAACTTCTTTGTACCAGCTTTTGGATGATGACCGGCTTAACCACCGTATGGCTGTTACCGCTGGCGTATTAGCGGATGATTGTGCTGCTATATTGCGTGACTTTTTTCAACAGCTACGCAAAGGCTGTGCACAAGGAACAGATGACAGCCATAACGATTTAACAGGCCGAAACTGATGCATATTGCGGAGAGGTGTCAGAGTGGCCGAATGAGGCGGTCTCGAAAACCGTTGGGTGCTCACGTGCCCCGAGGGTTCAAATCCCTCCCTCTCCGCCATTACTTCATATAACTTACTCGGAGGAGTCGCGTAGCTGGCCCAGCGCACACGACTGGAAATCGTGCCACCTTAACGGGTGACGAGGGTTCGAATCCCTCCTCCTCCGCCAAATGCAAAAGGCCTGCTAGAATTAATCTGGCAGGCCTTTTTTGCACCTAAGATAGACAATCAACTTCAACGCAGGTCTTGCGAATAAATAGATCTAACAATAGTGCCACCTAACGCATGGTATACTTATTGTATGGGGGTGTGTGATTATGGTTGAGCAAATATTTAAACTGTCCCTCGGTAATGAAACAACTGTGGAAAAAGTGTTGTTCGATGAAAACATTCATTATCTGCACATGGTACTTAACAAAGATAAAGGACTGCCCGTGCACATTACCAATTCAAACGTTTATATGACTGTTATTCGGGGCAAACTCACCATTGGTCTTGACGAACAGGAACCTCACGAATATGAGGCCGGAACGCTCCTGAAAATTCCGCATCAGACTAAAATGAACGTTAGAAATATGCACGCCGAAACACTAGAGCTTATTGTTGTGAAAGCTCCAGCCCCGAATAATTGAGGCTGAAAGAACGGAGGTAATTGCATGGATCGTAAGCTGAGAGCTGTGCAGTATGGTTGTGGTAAGATGAGTGTTTTCCTAATGCGTTATCTGTTTGAGAAGGGTGCTGATATTGTCGCAGCCTTCGATATGAACCCTGCTGTTATCGGTAAAGATATTGGCGATATCATTGGTGGTGCTAAAACTGGGGTCATTGTTTCCGATGCTAAGGATGCTGGAAGAGTTATGGCCGAGCTGAAGCCCGATGTATGTGTAGTGGCTACTAGGAGTACCATGGCCGATATTAAGGAGGCTTTTGCCACTTGTGCCATGAACGGGGTAAATGCGATTTCCACATGTGAAGAGGCGCTCTATCCTTGGAATTCTTCCCCGGCCATCACGCAAGAGTTAGATGAATTAGCCAAGAAGCACGGTGTCACACTGGCTGGCAGTGGATATCCTGATATGTACTGGGGCGTATTGATTGATACCTTAGCTGGTTCTATGCACAAGATCACCAAAATCAAAGGCAGCAGCAGTTATAACGTAGAAGACTACGGTATTGCATTGGCCAAAGGTCACGGTGCAGGCTTATCAAAAGAACAATTTGCCAAAGAGATCGGCAACTATAACGACCTCTCTTCTGAAGAGCAGAAAAAGCTTGTGGAAAGTGGCGAATATATACCAAGTTATATGTGGAACCAGAATGGTTGGCTGTGCAGCAGAATGGGTCTTACGCCTATATCACAAACACAGAAATGCATACCCACTACACACCATAGTGACCTGCGCAGCGATACACTGGGTATGGTGATAAAGGCTGGCGAGCCCACTGGTATGTCGGCTATTGTTACCACCGAAACTGCAGAGGGTATAACCATTGAAACTGAGTGTATCGGCAACGTTTATGCCCCTGAAGATTTCGATAAAAACGATTGGACTTTCTATGGGGAACCTGAAACTACAATTAATGTCAACCGCCCTGCCACTGTAGAGCTGACCTGCGCTAATCTGGTGAATCGTATCCCGGCTCTTATGAACGCCCAGCCAGGTTATGTTTCAACTGATAAGTTGCCAAACAATGTTTATCTGGTAAAACCCATCAATGAATATGTACAATAGCCGTATGGATTGATCGGAGTGTGTAAAGACCTGCTAGGCCTAGACTAGTGGGTCTTTTTGGCTAACGCTTAAGGTAGCGTCATGAAAAAAATATGTTAGCTACGACGACGACGAAGGCCTAACCAAACTAGCACTACTATCATAGCCACCAAAGTTATAACCAACGTAAGGTATTCAAATTTGTTTTGCATATAATCGGCTACCGCGTCCCCATACATCATCAATAACACGGCTTCCAAACCAAACCGGGCCATACGGCTAAACACAGAAGCAAACATAAAGCGTCGAAAGCTAATGGCAAAGACCCCAGCCGCAATAGCAAAAACCTTGTAGGGTATGGGGGTAAATCCGGCAATAGCAATAGCCCACATATCGTAACGAGAGAATAAATTATGCACCCGACTAATAGTGCTAGTAGAGGCAAAGCGCCGCAATAACGGCCGCCCTCCTCGCAAACCCAACAAATAACCGATGCTAGCCCCCGCCACAGATGATACGGTGGCTATGGCGGCCCACAATATCCCCTTTTCCGGTTGTAGCAATGTAAGTGGAATGAGCAAAGTATCAGGCGGAACCGGAAAGAATATGGCTTCAATAAAAGATAAGAAAGCCAATCCACCCGGGGTGATTGCTGCTAACATTGTCTGTGTTAAGGTTTGTAACCATGCTAGCAAAGTGAGTATCACCTCGTTATCCGCAACACAAAAACAACCCGGCAACTACTACGCCGGGGTGCAGATGGTGCGCCTAGCAGGACTCGAACCTGCGCACCCGGCTCCGGAGGCCGGCGCTCTAATCCGCTGAGCTATAGGCGCACGAAAAAAGGCTGGAAAACCTGCCGCTTTATTATAGCAGAGGCAATGGCATAGCGCAATACACTCACCCACGCTAACTGCGAAGCTGCACATGCAAATCATTGTTAGCATCAATACTAGCAAAAAACACACGGTTTATTGCGGGGTAACCATGATGAGCCAACATGGCACGTAGATCCTCTTCAGATAAACCTAATGATTGTAAAGTGGACTGCTCTATTTCACCATCTATCACCAGCACCTTCGCCATCTGCTTGCCATGTAATGGCAAGCCCAAATCTTCCACCAGTATGGGTCGGCTTTGCGCACGGGGAATTACTGAAAGACCGCCGTCACTCTCCAGTATTGCTAACTCCACATCAGATACATTATCCACGCCTTTTTGTCGCAACTGCTCTAACAGGTCATTTATGCTATAACGCATCCTACGCATTTCAGATTGTTTGAAATGGCCATCTTTAATAACCACCGTAGGTACCCCACAAACAATACGTCTAATAGCTTCGTTCACTAAGCATAAATAGGAGAGTATTATTTCCAGAAACATCAACGTAACGATGGGTACAATACCCAACCATATAGATTGATGAGGGTTCTCAATAGGAATAGCCGCTGCTTCTGCCATGATGATGGTTACCACCAAATCAAGTGGACCCAGGGCACCTAGTTCACGTTTGCCCAGTAACCGTAGAACCGTCAACAAGAAAAAATAGAAAAATATTGTCCGCAAAAAAGCAGTTAGCACCAATGCTAGCTCACCTACTCCTTTTCTAGCTTGGCTTTATCTGCTTTTGTTCAATCTGCCGTTGCTTACCAAAAAGCAAACGCGTTTCCGCCTTACTTCACGAAGGTATCGCATCTACCTGGCGGCGAATGTTACCTATTATTGACCGTTTCTGCCAATTGGTGTGGAAACATCCATTATCCATTGAAAGGTGTGGTCTTTGTGTCAACTAGATCATTTAGGTCGCTACTCCAAACCACCCTAATGTTATTACTGCTGTTATTGTGTACCAGCGTGGAAAACCCCATAATGGCTGCGAGTAATGAGAACACAACGACTGAACGTAGCATTGTTACTACTGGTTATGCGAAGCTAACTGCCGTACCTGATATAGCTACCATAACTATTGGTGTTCAATACACCGATAGTACTGTCATTGATACCCAAGCTGAAGTGGCTAAACGCATGGAAGCCGTCTTAGCAACCCTACGCAAGGCTGGCATTCCGAGTGAGGCTATACGCACCTCTACTTTCCGTGTAAGTCAGGATTACTATTATAAAGATGGTCAACGCATTTTCACCGGATATACAGTGAATCACAGTCTGTCTGTTACAATCAATGATTTGTCCCTATTAGGTGTCCTATTGGATGCTGTGGTTTCAGCGGGAGCCACCAATATCAGCGATATTGAATTCCATTCAAGTAAGGCTGCTGAGTTACAGCTTCAAGCTTTACAGACTGCTGTTGCTGATGCCCGTCAAAAAGCTAAAGTGCTAGCCGCAGAGGCTGGAACGGATACAATACGTATAATCCGCATACAGGATTCATCACCGCAGATACGACAATTCAAATTGGATAGCGAAGAAATAGCCGGCGGTTGGCTTGGAGTTGTAACGGAAGTATCACCTGGTGAGGTTACCATCTCCACTTCGGTTATAGTGGAATTCGCTTTTTAACTGGTTAATTACCGTTGTTTGTCTTGGAATGTGGCGTAAAACCTATGGGTATGCCGTTGATGATGGATTCCGTGGATAACCATCCGGGTTAACCACAGACTCCACAACAACTTGGACAAGTCTTCTTATGGTGAACGAGGCTTGAGCAGCCTCGTTCTTTTCGGATTACTTGCCCACATACCCACAGGTCCTACTGCTACTCTCTTTTTCATGAGTGAACTGGGGTTGGAGGATGTAACCGAGTGAGGCGGGAAGGTGTGTGGCCAAAAGTGTCACATTTCTTGGAAGCCACACCGCACCGAACATCGGTTAAGCCAAAATGCGCAAATCTGCCCTAGAAAATATGGGGTTTCTAGAAAATCTACCACTTCGTTGCTGAGCGGGTTTTCTTTTGGGTCAGCTCCTGCCCGAACGAGCAATTAGATGCTAATCTACTTTGCTAAGCACCTCCCGCCCATTCCTACAGTTAGATGTTGCAAAGATGATATAACTGCGGTGAAGTTCAGTAGATAGTGCAATATCGTGATATCTATCACCGTTTCGAGCAGGAATCGAACACTTGCGCGGAGAATGGGTGGATTACGAAAGGCGTAGCGCGTCAAGAAGGGTAGGCTGGTGTGAACTACGGAGTGAACGTTCCGCAAACATTGCTACAGGACAAGCGGCTGACTTCCGCCGATAAGCTGGTATGGATGGTTATGCGCTTGGACGAAAAGGAGAAGAACACCAAGAAGCTGGACTCTCCTACCAGGTTGGCAAAGAAAACTGGATTATCACGCTTCACTATATATAGATCACTTAGCCGTCTAACCGCTGCTGAATGGTATACCAAACCAAACACCCGCATAGCTCTCGCCTCATTAGCCTGGGCCAACATGCCAGCTAAACTGCTTACTAACCACGAGCTTTTGCCCCGAGATAAGGTCGTATACGGCCTGCTGCAAGATC
>CAYMKM010000066.1:0-4397 GCA_964390985.1 uncultured Clostridia bacterium
TAGCAGCGGTTTTGCCGAAAAGCTGCTAAGTATGTATAGCCACACTGGTACACATATGGATGCGCCCTCACACATGCTAGATCAAGGAAGAACTCTGGATACCTACCCGGTATCGTACTTTTATGGCAAGGCTCTACTAGCCGATTTTAGTGGCGAAACTTTAACACATATTGATCTACAGCATCTTGAACCCTACAAACTATACTTGCCACAAGTAGATTACTTGATATTACGTACTGGTTGGGCAGCATATTGGGGGCAATCGGCCTACTTTGCTAACTTCCCCGCCTTAACGCTAGAAGCTGCTCGCTATGTTGTGAGCCTAGGCATTAAAGGTGTCGGCACTGATGCCATATCTATTGATCGTATGGGTGATATGGATTTCCCCATACATAAATGCTTATTAGGTGCGGAAACCGTTATAATTGAAAACCTTACCAACTTAGATAAGGTAAATACTCAGTTTCAACTGGCCTGTTTTCCTTTACCAATTGCTGAAGCCGATGGCGCACCAGTGCGAGCTGTGGCATTTACATAACTCCGTGCGCCACGCATCAATGACAAACATCAATGCCGTTTGCAGATAGATATTGCTTCAAACTACTTATTGTAATTTGACCAAAATGAAATACAGAGGCGGCCAAAAGAATATCGGCCCCAGCCTGAGCAGCAGCTAAAAAGTGTTCTTTTGTACCAGCTCCTCCGGAGGCCACAATTGGTACGGTTACCTCCTGTTTGAGCCGACGAATTAAAGGTAGGTCATACCCTTGCTTAGCTCCATCACGAGTTCTACTGGTGGGTAATATAATGCCTGCCCCCCGCCGAGCGGCCTCTTTAGCCCAAGCGATGGCATCTACCCCTGTAGGGGTACGACCACCATCAATATAAATTTCATAACCGGAGGCTACTGCTGCTGAACGATCTACATCAACGGCCACCACAACTTTATCCGCTCCGTAAGCATTTACCAGGTTATTAATGAGGTCTGGCGAACGAAAAGCTGCGGAGCTAACAGAAATACGATTGGCACCTGCTGCCAGCACAGCTTGCGCATCTTCCAGCGAGCCTATGCCGCCGCCAACAGTAAATGGAATGGCCACAACCTGAGCTACCCGCCTTACTACATCCAGAGTGGTTTGCCGTTTTTCTACAGTGGCAGTAATATCAAGAAAGGCCAGTTCGTCGGCTCCATCATCCACATATGCCCGTGCAGCTTCTACCGGATCTCCGGCATCGCGCAAATCGACAAATTGGACGCCTTTAACCACGCGACCATCTTTTATATCCAGACAAGGCATTATTCTCACAGGAGACATATTGTTCTCCCCCACTGTAATTTGAATTATATTATAGCATACTGGATGCGCTACAGAGCGCTATACCTTGAACAGTCCAGTACAGGTATACTACAATAGTAGCCACAGTGATTCAGGAGTCGAGGAGGAGAACCATTGCTTAAACTTGCTTTACCTTCCGGCAGTTTGCAAAAACCTACCCAAGAAATATTTGCCGCTGCCGATTTAAACATTAGTACACCCGATGCCCGCTGTTATGAAGCCACAATTGATGATCACCGCATTTCGATGGTCCGTTGGATGCGACCACAAGAAATACCCCTTTATGTAGCCGAAGGACGTTTTGATTTAGGCATTGGCGGCTTCGATTGGGTGGTGGAGCGTGGTTGCGTTGATGCTGTAGAAGTGGTTATGAAACTGAATTATAGTAAACGCAGCAACCATCCGGTACGGCTGGTGGTGGTAGTATCAGAAACATCATCTATACAAAGTGTCACAGATATTAAGCCCGGTAGTAGGGTGACTACAGAATATGTAGAGATCACCCGCCAACACTTTGAGAAATTGGGCATACCTGTGAAAATCGATTTCTCATTTGGCACCACCGAAGCTAAGGTGCCGGAAATAGCTGATGTAGCCGTTGAACTGACTGAAAGCGGATCAAGTTTGCGCGCCAATCACCTAAAGATAATCGATACAATTATGGAGTCCAGCACTGTCTTAATAGCTAATAAACAGAGTTGGAATGATCCGGAGAAACATCGGGAAATCATGGACCTTACCACTTTACTGCAAGGAGTATTAGCAGCTCGCGGTAAGGTGCTTATCAAAATGAACATCGCTCAGGCCCATTTAGAAGACGTATTAAAAATGCTGCCTTCTATGAAAAAACCCACCATTTCCCAGCTTTCTGGCGGACAATCTGTCTATTACGCTGTGGAATCTGTTGTGGAGAAGGCCGGTATTAATAAGCTCATTCCCCAACTAAAATCTGCCGGAGCTGAAGATATTTTAGAAATACCTATTGCCAAGGTAATCCGCTGACGCTTAAGCGCCAGCGACAGCCTTCAGCCAGGCAGCAGCAATAACCGCGTGACCAGCCGCTGTGGGGTGGCAACCATCTGCCAGCCAATCAATTTCTGGGTGGTTAGCTAGTGCCTTTAGTATGCATTGGCGGGCTGGCACATAAATAGCGCCATACTCTTTTGCCAACTCTTGCACAGCGGCATCGTACTCTTCTAAAAGCTGGTTTAAATCGCTTTGTAGATATTTATCAATTAAGGTAGGCGAAACCAACACAAAGTGTGCTACACCAGCCGCTTTTGCTTGGTCTAGTAGCGTACGACAATTGAGCAAAAATTCATCGAGCGGCACAAAAGGTAGAGTTCCTAATGGTTGAGTGCGCTTCCGCCAAACATCGTTGACGCCAATGAAAAGCGATAACCAATCCGGATGTAAATCAATACAATCCGTCTGCCAGCGCTCTATCAATTCGCTAGAACGGTTACCTGAGTTACCGCGATTGAGTATCTCCACCTTTAACTCGGGGAACAATGTAGAAATTAGACCACTTACCTGTGCTACATACCCTTGCCCCAAATCGTAAAACAAATCGCGCCGACGCCCGGTATCCGTTATGCTATCACCTTGAAACAGTATACGTTCGCCGTTTTTAAACGGCAGTTGCGTTATATTGGTAACCATTACAAAACCCATCTCCTATGTTGAATTGCAATTGCTATGCTCAAGGTATGATTATGCTTTTTAACAGGTACTCCTTCTACAGGAAACCAGCACTTTAAAACGAACGCATCCATATGACTAATGATTTCGTATTCCAAGCTACTCGCTACCCTACCCAACCTGGTTGCTACATAATGAAGAATTCGCGTGGCAGGGTTATCTACGTAGGCAAAGCGAAAAATTTACGTACCCGCCTGCGCTCTTATTATCTGCCCAGCCAAAAACGTTGGAAGCCACGGCGCATAATAAAATACGTAGCCGATATTGAAGTAATATTGGTGAATAACGAATACGAGAGTCTGGTGTTGGAGAACAACTTAATTAAGCTGTACAAACCGCGGTATAACCGCGTACTCAAGGCAGATACCTCTGGGTATTATTACTTACAACTCACTGGCGAGAATCATCCGCGCCTGGTACGGTTTCGTAAAAATCGCTATGTTAAAGCTGTGCAAGGGTTAAAAGAGGTTAACGAAAGCCGACGGTTTGGTCCTTATTTAACCTCAAATCAGCGGGAAATTCTCCTAGACTATGTAAACGATAACTTTCGCTTACGTACCTGCAAACCCTTAGATCGACGCTTATGCATGCGTTACCATTTAGGTCACTGCAGTGGCCTATGTGAAGGTAAGGTGAGCACTGCTGAGTACAATGAACAGGTACAGCAGGCCATATTGTTTCTTTCGCATTCGCAAGAAGACCTACTGCCCCAAATGCAGGCTAAAATGCTGCAGTATGCATCACAGCTTGCTTACGAGAAAGCGCAGCGGGTAAAAGAGCAAATGGCAGCTTTGTCGCTTGGTCTGCAGCCACAAACAGTGGAGGCAGATGTTAATTATAATCAAGATGTATTATATTTCGGCCAGCAGCATGTGCTCGTAGCCCAAGTACGCCTAGGTGCCATGCAACGGATGCATCTATATAATTTATCGGCATCTGGCCAATTAGGATGTGAGCGTTTTATTCTCAGCCACTACGCCAATAGCTGCCCTGATGAACTCATTTGCAACGTTATGGCGAACACAAAACAAGTGCAAGCACAATTAACCAACCTGCATGAGCGGCCTATACGCATCACCACACCGCAACAAGACCGTGAATGGGACCTTATGAAACTGTGTGACTTAAATTACCGCTACCGCATGAGTTTAACTGCATAAGTTTAGAGGATTCCCGTAATATAAAGTATAAACATAGATAGTCAGCATAGTAATCAGGCGAGGATCAACTATTGGAAGCAAACATCTACGATATTTTGCAGTCAATACGCATTGAATACATTATTCTTGGTGGTTCTCTGCTCATACTAGCAAGTGTGTTCACCAGCAAACTGGCTAGTAGGTTAGGGGTACCGGTTTT
>CAYMKM010000066.1:4497-10001 GCA_964390985.1 uncultured Clostridia bacterium
TAAAAGGTTGCCTAGCACCGCTATTGGAGATGGAATCAGGCGCCAACGATCCCATGGCCGTATTCCTTACCATTGGTTTTGTACGCATACTCACTCAACCCGGCGCTCATGTATGGGATATGATACCGTTATTTGCCAGCCAGATGATTTTTGGTGCCGCAATTGGTTATGCTTCGGCCCGGTTATTGATATCACTTTTAAATCGCATTAATTTAGAGTTTGAGGGTCTATACCCTGTGTTGTTGTTAGCAGCCGTCACGTTAATATATGCCGCCACAACCTTAGTGAATGGCAGTGGCTTCTTGGCCGTTTATATTGCTGGCATTATCATTGGTAATAGCCGGGTAATACACAAACGCAGCTTAACCCGTTTTTCTGATTCGCTGGCCTGGTTAATGCAAATTCTAATGTTCCTCACCCTTGGGTTATTGGTATTCCCTTCGCGACTGGTGGGCGTGGCTGGCATAGGCCTGGCTGTATCGGCTTTTCTATTATTTGTTGCCCGGCCCTTGGCGGTATTCTCGGTTTTGGCGTTTACTAAGCTGAATATACAGCAAAAACTGCTCATCTCCTGGGTTGGCTTGCGCGGCGCAGTGCCCATTGTCTTGGCCACAATACCCCTGTTAGCCGGGGTGCAAGGTGCTGATAACCTTTTTAACATCGTTTTTTTCGTAGTTTTATCATCTACGTTATTACAAGGGACCTCCATACCACTAGTGGCGCGCTGGCTAGGTGTAGGAGCACCGTATTTAGATATTTCGGCACCGCCGCTAGAATTGAATGTGGAGAATGTAGACAGTGAGCTTGTAGAGCTAGTAATTCCTCCCCATTCGTCAGCTGACGGTAAGCTCATTCTCCAACTAGGATTTCCGGCGGGAACGCTGGTGGTATTAATTGAACGTAATAATCATTACATAGTACCTACTGGTAATACGGCGTTGGCTGCTGGTGATATACTCACAGTCTTAGGCCACAAAGATCACATACATGAAGCGCGTAACATCTTGCGGGGCAGCGGGGTTGGGCAACAACAAAATTAAAGGGATGCTGCTATAGCCTTAATAAGCGTTGCAGCATCCCTTTTATTCTTATATACCTATATTTTACTCAGAGGTACTAGCCACTTCTTCCATGGGTGGTTCAATTGATGGCTCAATCGCTTTAGCCTGACCCAAATACTCGGGCAGTTCAATACCAGCCATACCAGCAATATCATGCAATGGCGGCAGGCTCTTCATTAAGCTGGAAAGGAAGTTAGCCGTTGAGGAACCTTTACCGTTACCAGAAGCGGAATCCCACACCGTAACTTTATCGATCTTCAGGTTCTTAATGGCTTCCACTTGCTTGCTCACTATTTCTTCAATCTTCTCTATGAGTAACAGGGTAGCTGCTGCCCGCGGATCTCCGCCACAGCTATGCACCATAGCCTCATAACCTTCTGCCTTAGAGTTGAGTACCTGCCGTAAGCCTTTAGCCTCAGCCTCATAACGGGCCAAAATACCATCGGCTTCGCCCCTGGCCTCGCGCCGGATGCGCTCCGCCTCGGCTTCAGCAGCAATTTCGATCTTCTTTTTCTCCACTTCTTCCCTAACAACTTCTTCTGCCTTCAACCGCTCTTGTTCGGCCAGATACTGTGCTTTTTGAATTTCCACCGTTGCCTGGCGTTTTGCTACTTCAGCTCTCTGATGAGCGGCAGCTTGTTTTACAGCCAATGTGGCTTCAGAATCAGCAATGTCGGCTTTGGCTGTGTTTTCACCTTGCACTGCTTCCGATTCTTTTCCTTGCACATATATACGTCTATCGGCTTCAGCATGTTTTTGACCTTTGACAGCCTCAGCAGTGTTTTCGGCCACCTTAATGGTTTGCTCACGATGTGCACTCGATTCACCAATGGCACCCATTTTATTTTGCTCAGCTACATCAACTTTGGCAATGTTGATAGCTTCCGAAGCGGCTTTCTTACCGATGCTCTCAATGTAATCCGATTCATCGGTGATATCAGTGACGTTCACGTTAATAAGGTAGAGACCAATTTTATTCAACTCGGGCTCTACGTTCTTACGAATGGACTCCAGGAAACTCTCGCGATCCTGGTTAATTTGTTCAATGGTTAAAGATGCTACTGTCAAACGCAACTGACCAAATATAATCTCCTTGGCCATATCTTCAATGGCCTTGGGTTTTAAACCCAATAAACGCTCAGCCGCGTTTTTCATAATAACCGGGTCAGTGCTAATACCTACCGTAAAAGTGCTTGGTACGTTAATGCGAATGTTCTGTAGCGACAACGCATTTTGCAAAGGTATACTAATGGTCATGGGAGTTAGGCTCAAATAGGTGTAATCCTGTATAAGCGGCCAGACAAAAGCCCCGCCGCCATGCATACACTTACTCGATTGCCCTTGTGCTACCTTACCGTAAATAACTAAAATTTGATCTGATGGGCAGCGGCGATAACGTGCTGCCACAAATATAAAACTGGAAAAGACCAAAACTATAAATGCACCAATTGCCAGTATCCATAAGTCTATGGAAAAGTCACCCAAACTGATCACTCCCTTTTCATTGATTATCCAGCTTTGCTAACCACCAATACATTGCCATCCACAACATCGACGACAATGATTCGCTCGCCCGTTTTAATTTCACTTTTATCGACAGCTACCGCTTGACACAAGCGCATGTGTTGCTGGATGGGTACATTAACTTGCCCATAACCTACTTTCGGGATAGTAAGGTACACTGATCCTTCTTGACCAATGGCATTCTCATAACGAAGTGTACCATCGGATTGTAACTTTTGCATGTTAACGAAAATGCGCCCTATTACCCAAACAGTGATGATACCGGCCAACACCCCGCCCAACGACGAAAACGTCGCACTCAATTGACTTTGCCGCGACATCGCCAAGCCTACTACGCCAAACATCATAAAGAAGGCCGTGATACCTTGTATTGACAGGGCACGAAAACTGGTATCGGCTTCACCAGATACGTCTGGTGAATGATCCATTGAAAAATCTCCATGATCGGCATCCATATCAAACCCAGCATCGTGACCGAAACCACTAATGAGGTTCATTAGGGTTCGTACGAAAAATAGCACTCCACCCACTAGCGCACATATCACATATAGACGTTCTGCACTAGTAAAGTCGGCTAGAAATTCACCCATTAGCGCACCTCGCCTTCTACGATTCTGAGTTCTTCGACTGTAGTTTATCATACTTACTTTAACACCGCAGGTTAAATGCATAATCATTATAAAGGTAGTCGACTGTCAATATATAGTACCGGACGGCTTGTGCTACCTGCCACTGGCACAGCTATTCCTGCTTGCATGGATAGGGGTATGCGATAGTATAAAAATAAGTTCATACCTACTTCTATACCAACACTTACCTTTTTAGTAGGCTCATCAGTTGGCGTGGCCCAAACAGCATCTACAAAAGGACCAACCGTCAAGTCACGCAAAAACACCTGTAGAAAGCTATAACCCTGTTCAACTGGAGTGATCCGATCGTATTGAAGCGATAACGCCACCGCTTCTTGCCCTACTACGCTAGCAGGGACACCACGTACACTAAAGCCAGTTTCTGCCCCTCCTACCGTTAACACGCCTTTCTGCTGTGACCAAGCGATACCTGTGGATACTGTGAAAGCATTTTGGCGGGTAAACCAGCGTTCTTGGCCGCGGTAACATAGGGTTACATTCTGCCGCTTAGCTGCATATGTGGCCTCTATCAGCGAGAGTACCTGCCGCTGCCGCAAACCAATACCAGTGAGTTTTTGTGTATAAAGCTGCGCTGTATATAATTGTTCATCACGATTTGCATCGTTACCAGATAAACTGTTCGATTTATACGAAGCCTGCAGCAGACGTTGAGTTAATAATCCACCCCACGTATAGGCTAAGACCAACTCCTGCTCGTTCACCTGATGCCATACTTCATTTATTTCCCATGGTTGAGCCATAGAACTGGCTTGTAAAATCCACTGTTCGTTTGGTCCGAATTGGTGTACTGCCGAAACAGCGTACGATAAGTCTTTGCTGCTCAAACCGTACGCCAGCAAAGCGCTGTAACCAGTACGTTCTAATACATCAACGCCAGCAGTGGTAACGCCTAACAGGTATGTCCCCTGTGTCCAATCGAAATAAGGTAGCCAATAAGTGGGTTTCAACGTAGATATTGGCTTATATGGCTGCAAATTGGCTGGCATGGCTGTTGATGTTGTCTCTATAAGAACCTGCCCTGCGCTAATTTGTTCGTTAGGCATATTGTTAGCTACCGGTAACCATACGGATGGATCTGAGTAAAAACTGGAGATTCTGTAACCGTCTGCAGTATATTCCATTACAGCTATTTCTCCAGTAGAGCTTACCGAAGGCGCAAACACACCAGTTAATACATTGGTAACTTGATAACGGTGATTTGTAGTTGTATCTATGGCGTGTATGTTGTAAATGCCCCCATGATCAGAATCAAAGTATAAATACTTTCCACACGGCGACCAAACGGGATTCTCTTCCACATCCCGGCCAAATGTTAGCTGTTTTACCGTACCTTGTTGCAAATCGGCCAGGTACAAATTTGTTAATCCCCCTGGCATCCAGCCTGTTATGGCTAGTTTTGTTCCATCGGGAGAGTATTCGGCGGAAAGAAGCACTAATTCTGGCGGCAATGGCAGCTTAAGTTGCTCGGGTGTGCCACCGCTAACTGCAATAGTCATTAATTGGGTAGTGAGTGGATCAACACGAGCAATAAACAACACTTGTTGGTTAATAGGAGAAAAGCAGGGAGCGAAAGCCCGTTGATCTTTTGTTAGCCGCCGTTCCTTCTGTTTTTTCACATCATAAAGGTAAATATCTGTGAACATGCGATATGGACTATCATCATTTATACGGCTATAAGCTAACAACCGACTATCTGATGACCAAGATAAGTTGCCGGAAGTTTGGGCAATAGCATCTACTACCCGACGCTGACGACCATCGACCAACGACTGTAAATAGATACCACTAGGCACACCATCAGTGGCTATATAGGCTAATGTGCTATCATCGGGTGAAATAGCCGGATGCAGAGTTAAATCGCCATGGCTACCTAGCGGTACCAACTCTGTAAGGGGTGTTTCTTGAACCTTTTCAGCCTGCTCTATGTATTTTTCAGTGATCTCGTGTTCCCAACCTGCCCACAACTCTGGCAACGAGATGCCCAACACTTGGTAAAGTGAGTTACTCCATGATGATCCCATTTGGTTAACTTGTTGCAAGGCATACACACCGTAGTGCCTGGCAATATATTCGGTTAGGGATGCACCATACAAATACGGTGCGCCGGCTGGATCCCAACGGCTCAAATAGTAGTTGTTCATCGCTTGATCTAAACGCAGCAGTTTACCATCTAATACCGCTGTACGCAGGAACATATGGTATAAAGGATCGTCGCCTCTGCCAGCCTCGGTAAGTAATGTTTCTGCATGAACCGCTAAACCTTCTATAC
>CAYMKM010000067.1:0-4815 GCA_964390985.1 uncultured Clostridia bacterium
TTGGCCAGCAACTGCGGTAAGGGTAGCTCCGCCATAGAATTAAGGACTAAATCTGCTTGCTCCCACAACATGTGACGCGTAAGTGGATTGGGCACAGCTACACAATACATGCCCGCATCTTTAGCCGCTTGCAAACCGTGGAGAGAATCCTCAAACGCCACGGCAGCAGAACCCGGTACCCCTAAAGCAGATAACGCCGCTACATATAAATCGGGGGCAGGTTTTACTCGCTCCACATCATCTGAGCACTTTATGTGATCAAAATATGGCAGCAATCCGCGTTCTTCTAAATACCCCTCCACCCACTCATGCGTAGAACTGGAGGCTAATGCCACTCCTAAGCCTAAGTGTTTTGCACCTTGTAAATATGCTTTAACACCCGGCAATACTGGTAAACCAGCAACCAGCTCGGCGTGTCGGATGCGACGACGCTTGTATAACTCTTCTCGATCTAGCTGCTGCCCACTCATTTGTGCCAAATGGATATGAGGGTCAAACGCATCAGCAGAAGTACCAATACACACTGCCCAAGTTTTTAACTCTAACTCACAGCCATAATGGCGGTATATCTCCTGCCAAACCTGAAACTCCACAGACTCCGTATCAATTATCAGGCCATCAAAATCGAAGACCAGTGCTTTTATCGTCAATAAATACACTCCTAATCATTATGGTGCCTTTACATCATCTAGAAACTGCATTATTACACTTGCAACAACTGCGCTTGTTTCCTTTAGAGCCTTTGCCGACAACTCAATTATTTCCTTCCCCGCTTCAGATTCCAGTGCGGATGCAAAATCGGTTGCTGTTAGCCGTATTTCATCACGACTCACTAACTGCGGCCACTGCCGTGCTGTTGCTCTTAGTATCTGAATAGCCAGCTTGCTGTTTTTGCCACTTAATCTTTCTGTAGCAGCGATCACGTTGGTTACCTTCACACGGTTATCGGTTTGCATGGCATCCAGCAACACTGAGTCCTTATTACGTAAGGCATAGGCTATGAAATTTTCCATGGCATGGTGAAGATTAGCCGCTGCTACACTTGCATATTTAATATTAAATGTATAGGTAAAGACAAAGTCACGCATTGGTATTGGCAATGAGTGCAACGGTTGACCCACATCTTCAATATAATGCAAAGAACGAGCTAAAAAGCGAAAAGCCCAGTAAGGATCTCCTTTTTTATAGGCAACCTGTGCTAGGTCATAAAAATACTGTGCGCGTTGTGGTGCAACGCCAAACCTCATTGGCCACATCTTGCGAAAACCATGCCGCCAGCCGTGGCTACCACCAGTTGCCCATTGCCACGAAGAGATACTTAAATCTGCGTCCATATACCAATCTGGTTCGGAAGCATAATTACATAGGATCCAAGTGGCAGAAACAGGACCCTTTTCTAGTTGCCGCAAGCGGAAGTTCGGCCCATATGGCTGGGTATCTACCTGATGGTAGGTATACTCGGTAAACTGTAGCTGGGAGAGTGCCGAGCTTTGCAGCCTTTCGTCATTTAAAGCTTGTAGAATTTGTGCGGTAATATCATCGTGTCCACCCCAGGCCAAAGTGACCGGGGATATCAAGCTAAGTAGTATCAGCAGGCATAAAATAATGAACCGGTGCCTATATTTTGGCTGCTGCATGTTTACACCTCAGTTAAGATACTTTCTAGTTAATGTCGATTGTACCTTCTGTCATGATTACCCTATTCAAAACGTGCATATTTACGCACTTCTCTTGACGTAACACGATTATAAGGCGAAGATATAAGGGAACTGATCCGCATTAGTTATATCAGCTTGGTCAATTGTATACTCCCGCGACCAGCAAATAGGGAGGTCCTGTAATATGGGCCTACGTATAGGCATTCCTAGGGCTCTTTGGTATTACACGCATTTTCCATTCTGGCGCACCTTTTTAGAAAGTTTAGGAGCGCAAGTTGTGTTATCGTCACCTACCAGCAGAGATATTCTTAATGCTGGTGTGGAAGAGACTGTCAGTGAAGCCTGTGTACCCATAAAAGTATACTTAGGTCATGTATGGGCTTTGGTGAATAAATGGGAACGTCAAGAGATAGACGCCTTGTTTTTACCCCGCTACGTTAGTTGGTGTAACCACACAGTATACTGCCCGAAGTTTTTGGGTTTACCTGATATAGTACGTAGTTCCTTTACTACGTTGCCACCGTTAGTAGAAGTTCGCATAGATCGCCGTCGCCCCTTCGCTTTGTTGGCAGCCTGCAATCAAATTCGCTGTCAATTGGGTGCCCCATTTTCTGCCCTTTTTAGGGCTTATCATCAAGCGATGGAGAGTCAGCGACTTCATGAACAGCGACAATTAGCAGGTTGGGATCCGCTCGATTCCATCGCTGGCCGACAGCGGATTCGCAGCGAACACGCCAACGCTGATACCGATACCGAGAAACCCATCCGGCTGGCTTTGTTGGGTTACCCGTATTTGGTATACGATCGTTATGTAAACCTAGGTCTGTTAGATAAGTTGCGGGCCATCGGCGTGCAAGTGTTGACAACTGAATCAGTACCGTTGCGTTATTTGAATCAGCAAAAGCAACTCTTTACCAAGAGACTGTTTTGGACTTATAGCGATTTAGTTGCCCGAGCAGGCTACTACTACCTTAATAACGGAAAGCCCCTGGTAGATGGTATTATCCACGTTACCGCCTTCGGGTGTGGCCCCGATGCTATGGTCGATAAGCTACTGGAGTTGGCGGCGCACCGTTATAAGCTGCCCTTCCTTCCGGTCACCCTCGATGAGCATACTGGGGCTGCTGGCATCACCACTCGGTTAGAAGCTTTTGTAGATATGCTGGACCGCCGAAGGAGAGCTATTTGTTAATCATCTTTAAAGGAGATGGGTGTCATTTCGAAGATAACCTTCGCACATATGGGTCCTTATTCACCAGCCTTCGCCCTTCTCTTAGGTGAGCTGGGACATGAGGTTATTTTACCTCAACGACCTAGCAAGCAAACTTTGACTCTAGGCTCTTCATATGGACCGGAATTTGCTTGCATTCCCTTGAAAATTGTACTAGGCACCTTTATAGAAGCTCTAGATAAAGGGGCCGATTTAATTTTGACTAGTGGCGGTGTAGGCCCTTGCCGTGCCGGCCTTTATGCTACCATACAAAAAGAAGTATTAGAGAGCCTAGGCTACCGTTTTGAAATGATTGTCCTGGAACCTATCCGCCGCCACCCATGGGATTTAATACGCAGTATCTGGCGTCTTAATGAAGCTCGCCGTCCACCATGGGCAATGGTGGATATTCTCCGCCGCACCTGGGCTATGATAACCGCACTCGATAACCTGGAACGCAGACTGCACTGGATTCGCCCGCGTGAATTAAAGCCGGGCCTAGCAGATGCTATATACAATGACGGTGTGAAGGCCATTGGCAAAGAACATACCATGGCGGGTATTAAAGAACTAGGCCGTCGAACCCTAGCGGCCATGAACGATGTTCCCATTGATGAACAGCGAGATCCTGTACGTATTGGTATAGTGGGCGAAATATACGTTTTGCTTGAGCCCTCGGCCAACTTGGGCATTGAGCGCATTTTAGGTGAGTTAGGTGTAGAAGTGCATCGCTCTATCTTCCTGACCAACTGGACACAAGAGAATGTAGTGCAAGAAGGCCGCCGGGTACCAGCTGGCCAAGTGGCACGCCCGTACTTAGCCGAGATGGTGGGTGGCCATGGGCAAGAATCAATCGGTCATACCATTATGTACGCTAATGAAGGCCTTGATGGCGTCATTCAACTAGCACCGTTCACCTGCATTCCCGAGATAGTAGCCAAATCTATATTGCCTCAGGTGAGTGCCGATTACGATATACCATTCATCTCGTTCTTCTTAGATGAACAAACCGGAGAGGCTGGCTTTCGTACCCGCCTGGAAGCATTTGTTGATTTACTGGCCCGTCGGCGGGCCAACCGCCAATCGGCGTAAGGAGGAAGCGTAAGTGACACAAAGTGTTTGTATTGGCATTGATGTGGGTTCAGTCTCTACTAACCTAGTGGTGATAGATGATTGTGGGCAAGTTCTGCATTCTATGTACACTCGTACACACGGTCAACCCATCGCTGCCATACAAGATGCTTTGCGTACTATCGGCGAAGAGTTACCCGCTGATATACAGTTACTGGGCGTAGGCACCACCGGCAGTGCCCGCCAATTAGCCGGTGTAATTGCCGGCGCTGATGTAGTTAAAAATGAGATTACCGCCCACGCTGTGGCCACCTCCGCCGCCATACCTGATGTTCAAACAGTGATAGAAATTGGCGGGCAAGATTCAAAAATAATCATACTTAGGAACGGTGTAATCTCCGACTTTGCCATGAACACTGTCTGTGCAGCTGGTACCGGCTCTTTCCTTGATCAGCAAGCCTCACGCCTTGGTATCCCTATTGAGGAGTTTGGCGAAATTGCATTGAAATCCCAAAATCCCGTGCGTATAGCCGGACGCTGCACAGTGTTTGCTGAGTCGGATATGGTTCATAAACAACAATTAGGACATAAACGCGAAGATATTATGTACGGATTATGCCAAGCGCTAGTACGCAATTACCTCAACAACGTCGGGCGCGGCAAAGATATCCAGCCAGTAGTAGCATTTCAAGGGGGAGTGGCTAGCAATATTGCTATTCGCCGGGCTTTCGAGGAAACACTCGGTACCCGTGTTGTGGTGCCACCCAACCACGATTGCATGGGCGCTGTGGGCGCCGCCCTGCTAGCTAGCGAAGAGATGAAACGCCGTCAAAAACGTTACGGTTTCGCCCGCACGAGCTTCCGCGGTTTTAACTG
>CAYMKM010000067.1:4915-9609 GCA_964390985.1 uncultured Clostridia bacterium
TTATCTGAACCAAATTCTGTCCTAAACTCATTCACCAGTGCCCGTACTTTTTGGTCAATTACCTTTTTATCACCGCTGGCATCGTTTCTGCCATATTTCGCGCTTAGCACTATCACTGCCCCAGCTAGAGCGCCACAAAGCGAACGGCTGGCACAAAGCCCACCATGAAACCCTGTGGCCACGCGGGGAATTAGCTCATTTTCTACACCTATCCCTTGTGCACCGGCTTGTGCCACCGACTCTGCGCAGCTAAGGCCCTCATCAAATAACTTTAATGCCTTTTGTACGTATGTTTCTGTTTGCATACCTATACCCCCGCATCTCAATGATAAGGAAGCCGGGTAGCTCCCGGCTTCGCTCGTGCTACTTGCTTCTAATTTTACACTAACGGGCTTTCCATTCAATCGCAACTTTAGTGCCGGCATCTTTTAATAGATTGAAAACTGGGCAGCGGCTTTCAATTTGCCTGGCCACCTCTGCCAGCTTAGTTTTATCGTTGGTTCCTACATAAATTGTACCGCTCACCTCAGTAAAATGGCGACATACATCGCTTACTCCTTGCAACCCACGTAAGTCGATTACCCCTTTTACCTCATATTCAGCATCGCTGTACAATAGCCCCACTTCTTCAGCCACTAGGTACAACATTACGTTGGCACAGCCAATTAGACCGCCTAGGACGTACTCCATTGGGTTTGGGGCAGCGTCACTACCACCTAGCTCTGTTGGTTCATCCACTTTGAAGGTGAACTTGCGCACCTGTATTTGCGTACGCATACCTTCTTCATGCACTCCCCGCACTCGCAAATGTGCTAGCTTGGGGCTGCTTTCTTTTTCTGCCATTGCCCACACCTCCTGGTAACTAACATGTGCTACCAGTGTAGCGTTTAACCCAGATGTGGAGCTAAGGCTTGTTCCTTGAATATGCTAAATATATATGGTACAATTATTTTACTGTGAAATTTCGGTCATAATAATCGTATAGTCTGGATTCCGGGATATCTATGCTTAAGGTGGTGTGTAGATGCCTCGCACCAAATGGATATTACCCCTGGTTATACTCACCATAATGCTTGCCACCGGATGCGCCCGACATAAACAAGCCAGTAGTAAACGAGATGTAATAACTCTACGCGTAGCTGTAGTAGGTTCAGCAAGCGAGATGGAACAGCAAAAAGAAATTAATAAGTTAATTCGTCAACATATGCAAGCGAATTACATCAACATCGAGACATTTGTATATTCTACGGAAAAACTATATGCCAACCCACCCGCGGAGAGCACTGCAGATATTTTTATGCTGCCTACCCGCGATTTAGCCATATACCTAGATGAGATGCAAGCTATTAAGCATCTAGATGAAGCGGTTAATGTAGGTTTACCCGAGTTGGAGTCATTGCTATATAAATCGGCTTTTTTAAGTGCTCGCTGGCAAGGCCACCTTATTGGTATACCCAGAACTGCTAATCCAATTGTGGTTATCTACAACATTGATCACTTTAAGAGCGCTAAAGTAGAACCTAATCCAAATTGGGATTGGGATGAGTATGTACAAACCTCAGTTAAAATTGGCGATGCCCTAGCTAAAAACAAGCCCGAAGTAGATCGATCTATTGCGTCTAGAATGATGAAGGCAGGAAACCGCGTAGCAGCTATTGATTTTCATAGCTCTGGTTGGGTAACCTTTCTTTATGCAAATGGTGGCGGCGTGATGGACGATAATGGTAACATTGGCATCGATTCTGTGGCTAGTGTACAAGCCTTGACCTGGCTACAGGAACAGATTACACAAGGTAGGTTAAACGCTGCTAACCCAGTCATTTTGGCTTTGGATGAGAATGTAGCGCCTTTTGGTGCCACATTCATATCTGCTATTAACAGCCTAAATGCAGAAAAGATGCGTTTTAAAGTACTGCCTACTCCAAAGTCGACATACACATCAACAAATGCCAGCATCTCTACAACTAGCCTGTATGCTATTAATGCAGATTCCGCCAATATGGATCTAGCTATAGATTTTGTTATCGCTTCGTTAAATGCAAATGTGCAGAAACAGACAGCAGCCATTACGGGTCTATTACCTGTATGTAGGAAAGCTGCATTTCCGACCCGGCCTGGACTTCCCATCAGGGAGATTCTTACTTCAATTCTTGATCAAGCACTCCCCCAAATACCTCCCTATATTGGCGGACGCTCTATTTGGGCGCCCGTTATCAGCAATATACGCGAGCTTAGCGACGGTGGTGATGTCCAGGAGTTAGCAAAGACCATTGCAATAGAATTGCGCAATATTGTTTCCTTAAGGAACCAACCTATTTCCAGAAAGACAAGCAGCGGTGGTTGGTTATCAGGATCCACTCTTTTAGTACAGGCACCTAAAAATCGGGGGTTTGTTGGTTCAACAATAACATGGCTTACCACTCGCAGAGATTTGATTCCGCTAGTGGATGACTTTAACGCCAACCAACCTGCTAGCGGTGTTTATGTATCTATGGTCTTTCCGCCAAATGGGGAAGATTACAAAGCCTTTGCAAAAAAAGGTCTGACAGAGAAAACCGCAGATATTATTGATGTTCATCCGGTTGATGCCCTTACTTACGCTGCACAAGGCTTACTAATGCCCCTAGATAAACTAGCTATTGACAAAGGAGTAACCAGTCCCGACGGCGGTATTATAAACCAACTCAAGCAACATGGTGTATCCTATATAATCCCTATAGAGCGCAACCCATGTCTGGTGTACACATCAAAAAAGACGTGGAATGCATCTGGTTGGGCCTTCCCGAAAAACGGTTGGGATTGGGACGAGTTTGGCAAATGGTACATTAAATCGGCTGCCGCTAGCGCCGGGTCATATGCTCTTACCCCACAGACATGGACTTACATGTTCCGCCAGATGGGTGGACGGTTAGCTGACGGACCCTATGATCCGGCCAAGAAAGCGCTTACATTCATTAACACATTGCAAAAGGCAGTGCCCCCGAGCCCTTCTACGCTCACACTTGATGACGTAGACTCGGGCAAAGCTATTGCAATTATACATTATGCTACGTTGGCACCCGTTGAATTTACATCCATAGAAAAGGCTGAATTAAGTGTCCTACCATTACCAACAACTGAAGCTAACTTAGTCGGTGGTGGAAATTGCTTATACACCATTGCCATATCTGCTAAGGCACCGCACCCTGACAAGGCTTTCCTGTTTCTTAATTGGCTTTGTTCGCAAAAGGCTAGCCAAACCTATACCACACTTCAACGCAATAAGGTGCCTCTCGCCATTTACCCTGCGACTTATCAGGACATGCGAGCATATTGGGGGTCTAACGTAGAATCCATATTTCCCGTGCCCTATCTGCTGTTCAATGAAGTCAACCCTTATATGGGGAAAATAAATGATTTCGCTTCTTCTACTGCCAAAAATTACTTCTCAGGAGAGTTAACTCTAGAAGAAGCCGTATCTGCTATGAAAACAACGTTACCGCGCATTGCTCTTACGGGCCAGCAATAGCTGTAGCTGTTAATCGCCCGTATTCTACTCCTTTTAAACTGATAAGGTTATCGGCTATCTCCTTCACATTGCAGGCTGTACCGCGCAATACTATCACTTCCATGCAGCGGTGTTCATCGAGGTGCACATGAACTGTGCATACAATTAGCTCATGGTGAGTGTGTTGTACACCGGTAATGGCGCCGGGTAGGTTCGAATGATGATCATAAACTAAGGTCAATATACCGGTGACTTGCCCTGCACTCTGCTCCCAGGTTTGATCGACTATCTCACGCCGAATTAAGTCGCGCACAGCCTGCGAACGGTTTGTATAACCTTGCTTGCGGATGAATGTATCGAACTCATTTAGCAACTGTGTAGGCATACTAATGCCGAACCTTTGCAGCTCTTCCACCTAAAACACCTGCCCTAACTTATTACCATGGTAAATTCTTCTTTCACAGCCACACCTACTCCTTCAGTTGCACAAATAGCAGGAGTCAAATGGGCAATCATTGAATGCCTGCAGTAGTTGCCACCAAAAGGAGGTGTAGGTTATCCGATACCTTGCTTTTGCATTAGTGAGTGACCCAGTATTTATCCAAACGTTAACGGGCGCAATGGTTGGCGTTAGCGGGCTAGCCGCCTTTGCGGTGTTCGCTTGCACTTATCACCCACCCTGGCGGCAAATGGGAGCCCCATTTCTAATGCTTGGCCGCTCCTTTTGGTTGATAGGCATACTCGATCTGTTTAGCGTGCTAAGTAGCCAATATAGTTTGTGGTATTGGCTGGTAGCACGCTTATGGTTTGTAGCCACTTTTTTAGCATTAATGCTGCGTTCAAGCGTAAAAAAGCCACCCAAAGCGTCTTTGTTATTGGTGGTAGCAGGCATTGCAGCTTATATTTATTATCGTCACAGCCTCGCGTTTGCCTTCTTGACGTCCAGCATTTTCAATGCACTGGCGCACACCTTAATCGCTGGTACAATGTTTTCTGCGGTTATAGTGGCCGCGCAAAAGGAAATCTCAGACCTGCATGAGCAGACACACCGGGCCAATCAATTATCGACACTCGCCTTCTTTTGCAGTCAGTTAGGTCACGATATACGCAATCCGCTAACGGTGATACGTGCTAATGCACAGCTTGGACAAATGCGCACTGCTAATACACCTATAGCTAATCTTTTTGATAGAATTATAGTACAAAC
>CAYMKM010000068.1:0-1202 GCA_964390985.1 uncultured Clostridia bacterium
GAAAAACCACCCACTGATAACATTTCTCTTATCAATAGATGGTAGGTGTTATGGCGGAAGGGGAGGGATTCGAACCCTCGGTAGAGGTTTTTGCCCCTACTACAGTTTAGCAAACTGCCGCCTTCGGCCAGCTCGGCCACCCTTCCGCGAAGTCAAGGATAGCTTAGCACATTCCGTATACTACAGTCAATGGCAAGACTCGCGCACTTTCGCTTGATATAATATGAATAACTGTATCAAGCAACATACACTGGCAAAGGAGGCAATATGTTGATAACCGTTCCGGCAACACCTGCAGATATGGGCTTTGATTGGTTATCCCTTGGTAAAGAAGTAGGCATCGGTGGCGTACTTGGCTTCGCCTTGGGTTATGCCGCCAAAAAAACTCTAAAACTAGCTTTGATTGCTGCTGCTTTGCTTATTTTACTCGCTGTAGCCCTTGAAACAAAAGGTATCCTAACCATTCACTGGGCTAACTTGGAGAGCGCTAGTCAGAGTGTTAAACCCGACCACATGCTAGCATCCGCATCCGATGTTGTACAACGTATAGGCGGTTATATACCTGGTTCGGGTAGCTTTGTATTGTGCTTTTGGCTGGGTTTCAAAAAAGCGTAATTCCCCTATTGCGCTTTGCGAGCCACATAAACATGCCGAGAGTCAACCTCGCGGGCCGCTCGGCCATCTTTGCGCGTCACTTCCAACACGGCCAAACCGGCCTGCTGCAAAAACCAGCGCACATCGGCCATAGGGTACGCCCGCTCCACATGATGCTCTATAAAGCGTTCGTAGAGCTCGCTCCCTTCCTTTTTAGCAAAAAAGATAGATTTCATGGCTCCGCAGCGTGTGTTAGGATCGTAACTGCTCTCCCAAATGTAGGCTACATCGCCGTAGTTTTCAGCGAAAACATCGTCTCCCCAAATTTTACTTAACGCATAGATGCTATTTAAATCGAACACGAAAATTCCGCCGGGCCGCAAAGCCGCCTCCGCACAACGAAAGGTCGCCAGCAAATCTGTATCGCTAAGCATGTAATTCATGGCATCAAAAAAGCAGGTGACTAAATCTACCTGTTGCGGTAGGCCGAAACGGCGCATATCGCCCTTTATGAAAGTGACAGGTAACTCCGGCGCAGCTTTCGCCTTTAGCTTAGCACGCTCCAGCATTTGCGCCGATCTATCTAACCCTGTGACCTCAATGCCCTC
>CAYMKM010000068.1:1302-9515 GCA_964390985.1 uncultured Clostridia bacterium
GAACAAAGCCATACTACTGCTGCAGCAACCTCTTTTGGCCACCCTAGCCGGCCAATTGGTTGGCGAGCGAGTATCTCCTGCTCCATTGATGGTGAGCTACTCATGCGAGCTGCAATGCGTTCTGTTTTAATCCAACTAGGACAAACGGCATTAATTCGTATCCCTTTTTGGGCGTACTGCAAGGCTGCAGATTTGGCTAGACCCACTACGCCGTGTTTAGCCGCACTGTAGGCTGGATCCATGGCAAAACCGCACAGGCCATCAACCGAAGCATTGTTGATGATAACCCCGCCGCCTTGAGAGGTCATCACTTGCAACTCGTACTTCATGCAATAGAAGACACTCGATAAAACGCCGGAGATAGTCTTCTCCCACTCGGCTTCATCAATATTGGCCACTAAATCGGAGCGACCATCACTTTTGGCATTGTTGAATGCAAAATCAATGCGCCCATTAATACTTTGCGCTTGCTCTATAACCGCTTTAACTTCGGCCGGGTTGGCTACATCAGCTTGTAACCATTTGACATCGATGCCCGCCTCACGCAGCTCAGCCTCGGTGGCCTGTCCACGCTGTTTTGTGCGACTAACAATAATAACACTGGCCCCCGCTTCCCCAAAAGCACGGGCGGTGGCTTTACCTATCCCCGCACTGCCACCAGTCACTAGCGCAGTTTTCCCTTTCACTAGCTGTTCCCCCTATTCTCACGGCTAATTTCCTTGTGCCGCTTACCCACCACAATAAAGCGATACCGGTATGCATCGGTGCTGGGATGGGCGGCCAATTCGTTGGCCATACGTAGTTCACGTAACCGTAGGCCTGCTTGGCGTAGCTCCCAGCTTATTTCTCCCGGAGTATGTAAGTGAAAGTATAAAGCTGTATCAAGTTTAGCAGCTGAAGGCTGCCACACCCAAATGTCGCCCTCTTCCCAACCAACTGCCCGCTCCAACGGGCTTAGCTCGGCTATGCCTTCATCGCCGCATAAATCGGACGCTGCTTGTCTGTCGGCCACTGTGCCAATAAATACACCCGTTGCTACCAGAACCCGGCATACCTCCTTTAGCAAAGCCACTCGGCCGCGCCGCCGGGGTATTTGCGAGAGTAACTGCGCTAAACCCAACACGCAATCGAAGGCAGCAGTAGGTACAGGAATGTATAGCGGATCGTCCATCCGTACCACCGCTAACTCTAAACCACGCTCCATCGCTAATTGCCTTGTCTTTTCTACCATAGCCTGCGATATATCGGCAGCTACCACCTGGTAACCCCGTTCAGCTAGTACAAAAGCTTCCCGCCCGGCACCACACCCCAAATCCAACACTCGGCATGGCGTGGGTAGCCAACGAGCCAGCGCCGCTTCCTCTTCTGGCCGCAACCCTTCGGTCACCTGTTCTGTGTAGGCAGCTACCTCAGCGGGATGCTCGTAACGTTCGCATAAACGCTGGAGAATCCAGGTGCTATCTAACCCATCGCCCAGCATAACCACCCTCATTTCACTGCAGCTATTTAGAATGAGCCTTCAGTTTTAACGCAAATTGCCGAAACAATATATAAGATATACTGATATAATGAACCTAAAACCCAAGTGCCCGGTCGGACATTAAGGGAGATGCCGCTACTGTATGGATTCAGAAGACAAGAGCACCTCACGCCGCCCTAGCTGGGCTGCTAAACATAATCCTCGCAAGCATCTTGGTTCACATAGTTTAGTATACACCAATGTGCTAGATCGAGTGGCAACTACAAAAGGCACCAAATATAAAATAGCATCGGGTGTTGAAAACTTAACTTTACTAATTCAACAGACCCGATTGCTTGTTGCTGCCCCCCACCCAGCCCGCTATGCTACCCAGGCCTGCGTAGAAGCGTTCGGCGCCTCTTTTTGCTTTGTACAACGTGTAGAACCTGCCTCTCAGGCTGGGTTGCTAGCTTATTTTCCCCAAGAGCATCCGCCTCCAGCTGATTTACTCAACCGATGGGAGTTCTTGCCAATAGGTAGCGGACCCACCGGCTTAGCTTTGGGACAAGCCAAGACAGTTGTCATAAACAATGTGGCCAACGACCCGAATACCAAATCCTGGTGCCAGCTTGTGTTAGGCCATGTTTATCACAGCTTGGCTGCCTTTCCTCTCATAGGCAAACACGGGCCATTTGGCGTTTTAGTCACTTGCCAAGATACTGGCCCCTTTATGGGCGAATGGCTAGATATGCTTGAGTTATACACAGCGCAGATAGCCTTGCTGCTTGAGAATGAACGCTTGCGCGATGATGCTGAACACCGGCAACAGCGAATGGCAAGTATGAGCCGTATTCACCTGGCTATCACCGCTAGTGCTGACTTACGGGTAACCATGGCTGTATTTTTGGACGAAGCGCTACACCAGCTAGAAGCGGATGCCGGGAACATATTGCTGTTAAATACACACCTACAGGTACTCGAACTATCAGCCGCTCGCGGCTTTCGGTTACCAGGGCCCATACACGAAACCTGGCAGATTGACGAAGGTTTTGCCAAGCGAATTATCACCGAAAAGAAGATGCTAATTATTGAGCGTCTGCGTAAAGAAGTGCCCGCCTCATTGCAAGATTATTTTGCCGAAGAAGGCCTTGTTAGCTATGTAGGTTTGCCACTAATTATTCGGGGACGCATGGCAGGAGTGCTAGAGCTGTTTATGCGCACCCCCTTCACTCCAGATAAAGAGTGGTTATCGCTGGCAGAACTGCTAGCTGGCCAAGCCGCCATGGCCATTGATAACGCCACACTCCTCTCGGATATGCAACGTGCTCATTCTGATTTGATAGCAGCTTACGATGCCACTATTGCTGGCTGGTCGCGAGCTTTGGAGCTGCGTGATCGTGAGACCGAAGGCCATAGCCAACGTGTCACAACCTTGACGGTAAAACTAGCTCGCTCGTTGGGCTTCAGCGATGAGGAATTGGTGCATGTAAGGCGCGGTACCCTCTTACACGATATTGGCAAGATGGCCGTACCCGACGCCATTCTCCAGAAAAAAGGCCCGCTAACACCTGAAGAACAAAAGATAATGCAAAAGCACCCCATCTATGCCCAACAGTGGTTAGCTCCCATTAAATATTTGCGTTCAGCTTTAGATATTCCCATGTATCACCACGAACGTTGGGATGGCACCGGATACCCCTTCCAATTAAAAGGCGAGGCCATACCCTTATCGGCACGGATATTTGCCGTAATAGATGTGTGGGACGCCCTCACCTCAGACAGACCTTATAGTAAAGCCTGGTCTCAGCAACGGGCACTAGATTATATCCGCTCCATGAGCGGCTCACATTTTGATCCGCAAGTGGTAGAAGCGTTTTTGGAAATGGAAGCGAAACTATATTCCGGCTTCTCCTCCATGAACTGAGCTACCCCCCACTAAACAGAGGCGGCAGCAAACATGGAGCGGGCTATTGGCTCTAGTGCTGCGAAATCTGCGCTATCGTTGGCATCAATAATCATACGCCAAACACCAGCCTCAGTACGCGACCCACGCACAAACACAAACGCTTCTCGGCCTGGTGCCTGCAGTAGTAGGCGCCAGGCTCCGCTTTCATCACCACTACGTACTTTCACCATCTCTGTGCCCTCGAAATTTTGCAGTTCGTAATGGGCGAAGCGGCTCTGTAAAATTGGCCACGCTTCTTTGACGAAATACCTTTCCATACGCTCTTTAAACACAGCTTGCGCCACCGGCGGAGCCGATAATTTCAATGCTATATTATAGTTCACTGGCATAGAGGCTATTAAGCTTGGTAAAAAGCCTTGCCGACCACTAGCCGGAGCTAGCGATAACCACTCCAACGCCAGTTTATCAATGGAGACTTGCCCTTCTAACCGGTTGCTGGCATATTGCCATTCTGCCACAATTTCTGGTACCGATTCTGCTTGAGCCGCCCCTAGCGCTACCTGTAAACCATCGCGACAGGTGGCACTCTCAAATATAGTGCCGCCATTTGCCCCCTCCACTCCCACCGGTACGTCGTAACCGGCAGCACGCAGGGCGTACATTTTTGCTACTACATTGATTTCGCCAGTCTCCACCTGAAATATCTGGGCGCCAAAAGCCTTGGCCACCTGATGCGTTGCTAAAGAAGTAGCATCAGAGGCCACTATTGCCAGCGGACCGCGGTTGATACCTCGTTTTTTAGCCATGCTGCGCCGGGCTAATACTAATGCAACGTTAAAGGCGGCGGCTCTTTGCGGGGGTACAATAACGCCATCATCGTAGCCGGGCAACACCAGGTTCCCCCGGTCGGCGTCGTAATCGAAAGCTACACCAAAATGGCAGTGGTGACGAGCAGCAGCCCGGCTGACCCTCAAAAGCATATGCCGACCACTAGCTGGGTCAATACCATCTGTATCGATGCCATGCTCTGGATACCCAATTTCAGCGTTTATCTCTATAGCCCTAACACCAAAGTGTTCCAAAACACGGGCCCCAATGCCACAACCAGCGCCACCGTTAGGATCCACTAAAACTGGCCCAAGTGTCAGCGGCTTCAAGCAGTGCGGGGATATACCCCAATCTTCACCCATCGTATCTAAATAAGCTCGCTCCGCCCGCACACGAGCTGCATCGCTATTATACCGATGGCGAGCAGCGGCCACGGCCGCTTCATCAGCTGCTGCTATATGCTCCAGCCACTCGGCGGTGCCAATGCCTTGCGCGAGGTTATGTACGGCGGTGATCACCCGCTCCATGGCCACAGCAGAGAGCAAAGCCCCAGGCGGCGCTTCGTCCTTGGCAGCCAAACCACACCCCGTTAAGAACTTGAAGCCGTTATCGGTAATAGGGTTATGGCTGGCAGTGATCATCACACCACCTTGGGCATCCAAAGTACGCACCGCTATCTCGGCCAAAGGCGTAGTAATAATGCCTAAATCGACCAAGTGCAGTTGATACCCGGCTTTAATGGCTCCAGCCACAAAACCACGGGCCAAGGCGGCGGCAATGGCTGTACCGGTAGGCCGCGGATCGCGACCAAGCAATAGCATAACTGGCTCATTACCAGCCAGGTTACTAGCGTAACAATAGGCATACGCTGCTGATAAAGCAGCTAACTCAGGAGGAATAGCTGGTCCTAAGCCAAATTCCGTACGCACCCCAGAGAAAGACTGCACCAAATTCTTCCGAGGTAAAACCGATCGTAATAACGTATCCATGTTTATCCCTCCACCCGTTGCTACACCAATTATAACCCCATTGTACCGCAGTAAGCGACGTTTAGCACCTCGCTTACTAAAAACGGTACTCTGTGTTTATAACCGTATTACCACAGGCGGAATAAGTTGGCATCAAAAGGGCTGAGGGGGTGACAGTGAATGGCAATGAACGATAGCGCTGGTGCTGTGTTGCTTATTTTGGTGCTTTTCATCCTGCTCTTCTTGAGCGATGGTATCTACACCGCTCGTGCCTAATTAAAAAGCCAAAAGGGTGTGGTCGCTGGTTACCCGTCCACACCCTTTTAAGAATCATTTTCTTATTTTACTTCTGCTGGTATAGGTACGTTGACGCACTGGCACTGGCCAACGCTCCAATACAGTCCGTAGCTCTCTTATTTGCTCAGATAAACGATCTACATCATTTTCCGTACCACCATTGGATTGGTTGCGGTTGGTTAACAAACCAGATAAAGCGCCAACCAAAGCTGTGCTATCAATACCAGAGCTACCCTTGCCGGAGCTGGATAAACCTCCTAGCAACTGTAACATAAGTGCCGGATCTACACTTCCTTGTTGACCACCCAAAACGGTGCTTAGCAGCTGACCAATACCCGCTTTGTTTTCACTCTGGTGTTCATTAATCGCTGTAGTTTCAGTTATAGCATCCATTTTGCTTTCAACGCGTTCTAATGCTTCTTTAATGCCTGCTACCATTTGGGACATATTGTTTATAGCCTCGGTTAATTGCTGGTATTGGACACTCACTTGCATGTTGTTCTCCCCTCGGCTCGTATTCGCAATACCATATGCGAACCAAGTACCAATAGTGCAGGATAACCATGAAGGACCATAGCCGTTAAAGAGCAGGAAGCATAGTTATATAACCCAAAGATGAGAAAGGCGGAAACTCAAGTGTCCGATTTGGAGGCTCTTATGCGCCAAGCGCAAGATATTGTGCGCAACATGGACCCTGCTACCAAAAAGGCCCTACAAAATAGTTTGCGTAATAACCAGGCTTGGCAGCAGAACCCAGAAGTGTTGGCTAACTTGGTTAACAGAACTGATCCGGCTCTTTTACGTAAAATTGAGGCTCGCTCAGGTAGCAAAGTGAACAGCACCGAGTTAAAAGCTCTGGGTCCGGAACGCTTGAAGCGCATGGCTAAAAGCGTCAAGGCAAAACTGCATAAGTAGGGGTTTTAGGTGTGGTATCGTGCTACCACCAAAACCAGGCGGAAGTTACTCCGCCTGGCATCCTTATTACTGACCATTGGCCCATGTTACCAAGCAGAAGTTAACCCCATTTCATACCGCCAACTTCCCGGGTTATTACCTCGTGCAGGTGCATAGGCAGCGGTAAAACCAACACCTTGCCCAATTGGTGTAATGTAGCGTACTAGCAAACCCGGATTCCACAGTGTCAGTGTAGCCCCGCTACCATCTGCTAATATGGCTGCATCGGCAAAAACGCCCGTGTATAAACTGCTATTAAGGTAGCGACGCATCTCCAGACTAGTTGCTGCATAAGCGGTGGTAGGAATGGTTTGGTTATACCCACGTAAAGTACGCCCGCCTCCCAACCAAAACTGTTGTGGCAGCGGTGTCGTTTCATCCATCCAACCAGCATTACTAAACAGAGCTACTTGCATATTCCTACTGATAGCCTTTTTCGTATTAAAAGTTAACGATAATAACGGTAACGGTTTCGAGGACATAGTACCAGGTGCGCTAGTGCTAGGTTCATATAATAAACCGGAAGTCAGGCTAAAAATGCTACTATTAGCGTACCCACCAGTAACACGACCCATATTAACAGTGATCAAGGCGAAGCGTCCTTCAACTGGGGTGTATCCATTAGTAGCTTGCAATGACTTGCTATTTTGTTGGTAAACCTTACCATCTACCGATAAAGTCCATTCTGGATTTAACACTCGTGTCAAAGATAGCTGTAATTCCTGACGATCCACTGTCTCCTTGCTACCTATAAACTTGCCCTCGGTCACACTAAATCCAACGAAGCGGGTTTGTGCCTGCAATTTAAACCGAGAAGGACCTATTAAGCGGGAAGGTGCTTCTATATAAAGAGCCCGTAGCTTTGCTGGACCCCAATTATATGTGCCACCTACATTAATTGCCCGCCCAGCTAGGTTCTCATAACGGGGTGAAATCGTTTGCTGCGATAAATCTACTGCTGTGCCGACTATTAGGCCCACTGGATCCCGGAAAAACCCGAACCCTTCTACTAAGCGAATGATCAAATGTACTTGGCCTTCGCCAATAGGCACTGCCGCCACAGCTACATCATCGAACGCCCCTAGCGCCAAAAGAGCTTGCCGCATTGTACGAGTTTGGTTAGGAGCAAGTTGATCTCCCACTTTTACACCTAACCATCTTACTATGTACTCTGGTTTTGTTTTGTGAGCGCCCATCACTGATATATCTGCTATTTGGCCGCCAGGTTCTATAGCCACTAGCTGTGACTTGCCTGTAAATACCACTGCCGAACGCCACGATGAAAGCATAGATTCCGACTGACCTAACGGCTTTAATAAGCCTAATTGCGACTGTCGCCGGTAAAAATCATCGCCGCCTACATCGGGGACTTCAACTGCTAAAGAGCGCTTATACCATGAGATGGCATCGGCTCGCCGACCTTCTATGTCAGCCAGAAACCCAAGGCGGTATGTTGCTTCCTGCAAGTTACGCAGTTGGTCAATTTGCGGAAGCTCAACGATACGTTGAAAATACTCTGCTGCCTCGGCTCTTGCTCCCTGATACATGCGAGATTTTGCATACAATAATAATACATGTTCAGATTGCGGATATTTGGCCAACAGCGGTTCTAAAATTTGCTGTGCTTGGGCCCACTTGCTGGCCTGCATTAAATGATCAACCTGATATAATGCCAGCCAATCTAACCGATGTTCCTCTTGTGAATTGAGTACCGGAATATCTAAATCAGGTTGCCTTACCTCACCACCAGCTAACGCTGAAGATAGACTGAATGCCAACATAGTGCGATCACTTGCTGGTG
>CAYMKM010000069.1:0-9414 GCA_964390985.1 uncultured Clostridia bacterium
ATGGTGCCAAAGACCACCAATGTTTCCACCCATACACGCATACCCGCATACAAGGGCAGTTGCTGTGTTAGCTGCATGAGCACACTAATAGCCATAAAAAACAACCGTTGTAACAACAACCCTAGTCCTAACCCGCCGGCGATGGCGATGGCGGCAATAAATAAGCTTTCGCCTAAAATAATGCGTGTTAGTTGGCCTTTAGAGACACCCAGTAGGCTTAATAAACCAAACTCTTTCATGCGTGAACGAATAAACGCCGAGTTGGAGTAGAGTAAAAACAAAAAAGTAAAAATGGCGATTACTATAGCCGCCGCTCGCATTCCCATAACCACCTGGGCAGCATGAGAATAACCACCCTGAAGCTGTGGGTGATATACCAAAGTGCTATAAAGGAAGTAAATCATCACCGAAAAGATAGAGCTGGCCAAATACGCTAAGTATCGGTTGCGATTTTGCCAGACATTTTTAAAGGCGATCTGCCATAGGTTCATCGGGGCCACCTCCAATCAAAGAGAGCACATCCAAAATTTGTTGGAAAAATGCTTGCCGATTCTCTCCCCGGTGAATCTCGTTGTAGAAATGGCCGTCGCGTATGAATAAAATACGCTGGCAATAGCTAGCCACGTATGGATCGTGAGTAACCATGGTAATGGTTACACCAGATTCGGTGTTAAGTTGAGTTAGCGTTTTCATTAAATCATTGGCGGCGCGAGAATCTAGGTTACCAGTAGGCTCATCAGCCAGAACAATGGCGGGCTGGTGGATAATCGCCCGCGCTGCCGCGGCGCGTTGCTGCTGGCCGCCTGATACTTCATATGGGTGCTTATTTAGAATATCCGTAATGCCTAATTTACTAGCTACAGTATCTAACCGCTGTTTAATCACAGTTAAGGGTACACGGTCTAGCACCAAGGGCAAAACAATGTTTTCGCCAATACTCAAGCTATCCACCAAGTTATAATCCTGGAAGATAAACCCCAGCCGCCGCCGCCGAAATAATGCTAATTTCTGCCCTTTGAGTGCGGCGGTATCAACACCTTCCATGGTAATAGTACCCGAAGACGGATAATCAATAGTGGCTAGCAAATTGAGGAGCGTCGTTTTACCGCTGCCGGAAGGCCCCATTATACCTAAAAATTCACCTTCGGCAACCTGTAATGAAAAGTTGTTCAAAGCACGAGTACTTACCTTGCCTCGGCTGCCATAAATTTTAGTCAGACCTTTGGCTTCAAGAACAAACATTGATAGCCTCCCTGTATAGTGATGTCATACAAAGTCTACCGTACAGGTGCCAAGGCTACCATCGATTTGCCTTGCAGAAACAGCTGCTAACCTTACATTATTGTCACTTATCTTTATACCTGGCGCTGCAACCCGGCAAAGGTGGTCTTCTCTTTGAAAAATCGCAAATAAACTTGGGTGCTTTCGCCAAGCTGCGAGTCCAAACTAAGCTGGTGGCCCAGACGCTGGCAAACACCCTGCGCCAAATAAAGCCCCATGCCCGTAGCTTGCGGATGCTGCCGCCCAACCCTACCAGTATAAAAAGGAGTAAATACACGGCCTATATCCTCTGCCGCAATGCCAATACCGTTATCGGCCACCTGTAGAATGATATCGTCAGCATCGTGATAACAGCGAATTACCACTTGCCCTTCTCGCTGCGTATTGGTTGAATACTTGATAGCATTGTTGAGAATCTGCTCTAAAACAAAACGCAACCATTTAGCATCGCTTTCGACTACAAACATTTCATTTCCCTCACCGGAAACAGGCATCTGCACCTGTGGATACACTTTGTGCACTATAAAGTCACGCTTATGATCGTTCACTAAACGGCGAACCAAATCCGCTATGTTTACAGGCTCAATGTGAAAGTCGGTGCCAAAGTTCTCTAACCGAATGATGTTGAGCAGGGTCTGCAGCGATTGTTGCAAGCGCCCGTTTTCCTCTGCCAAACTGCTAAGTAGCGCCTCATGTTCCGGTGAACAACCTTGCTGACCTTGCTCTTGCTGGCGCGCCTTTTGCAATTCTAGGTCAATTACGGCTACTGGTGTTTTCATGTGGTGTGCCCATTGGCTAACTAAATTAATATTATGTCGGCTCCGTTGTTGTTCGTTGATTATTTCCGCTCGTAACCTGGCATAAAGTTTCTCCCAAGCGTACGAAAACGCCCTTTGCTCTATGGTTTTTGCTTGTGGAAGAATGCCCAGATCATCTAGGGATTCATGATGATCTACGTTTAATAAGCGTTGTAAATACTCAGCCCAACGGTAATAATCGAATATAAGGAAAATCAACAAGCACAGGATACCTAATAACCACAAGTAAAGGAGATTCACAAATTGCAAGCTGGATTGCGATAACCATAAATCGAGTTGTACCAAGGCTGTCATGAGTAGGCCAAAACCTAAATAGGTACCTATAAAAGCCAGACGGCTGGCAATGAATAAGCGAAAGCGCATAGATCAATGCTCCTTTTGCAAGTTCAATCGGTAACCCTGACCCCGCTTAGTCTCAATGGCTTCGGGAAGGCCTAACTCTGCTAACCGCCTGCGCACTCTGGTTACATTTACTGTAAGGGTGTTATCATCGACAAAGTCTACATCGTCCCAGAGTGCTTCTAACAGCTCTTCACGGTTAACTATTTCACCGCTATGCTCGGCCAAACACCAGAGAAGCCGAAACTCCTTGGGAGTCAGCTCAACCTCGCTGGTCCCATGCACAACTCGATTCTGCGTTTTATTAAGCATGAGATCGCCTATTTGTGCGATTTCTGCCTCCCGCCCCAAGGCGTATTCGCCATACGCACGGCGAAAGGCACTGCTTACCTTGGCTAACACCAGTTCCATGTTGAAAGGTTTGGTGATGTAATCATCACCGCCATTCTCTAGGGCGCGTACTTGATCGAGATCCCCGGCGCGGGCCGATATAAAAATGATGGGCACCTTAGAAATGGTGCGTATCTGCCGACACCAGTAAAATCCATCGAACAACGGCAAATTAATATCAAGAAGTACTAGGTCGGGTTTGTTAGCGATGAAATCCTGCTTAACTTGATCATAACGGTGTAAAGTAACTACGCCATACCCATGCCGTTCCAACTCTCCAGCTACAAGTCTTGCTAGCTTATGATCATCTTCCACCAACATAATGCGGTATGTTTGCTGTGATATCACACCTGCACCAACTTCGCATATCATGTTTTAGATAGGGCAATCTTCGCATAATGGCACTGTTTCACCTTTAGCAGACGTAGCCTATTCGGTTGACACCAGCGTAACAAGGCGGTACAGTAGATCTAGACATAAAGCCTGTTTCAGCAAAGGGGGGAGATAACGTATTATGGATGGCGATTATCCTAAGCCTAGATGCATAGGAGAGGAAATGGAGCGCCTTAAAAACGTTATTCTCTGCCTTTTCTTGCCATAGCAGGGTTTATTAGCGTTTTTGTAGCGCGCTCACCTAGAGCGTGCTTTTTTATTGTAGGAACGTTTTGGCGCATTGTTTCGGCGACCTTAGGTGTTAATTTGCACAGATTAATCAACAGAAAAGGGGAGGCGACTGAATGGACGGCGATAGTAGCCGAAGTTGTCGGGTACCAAAAGGGAATGGATCATCAGCGCTATGACGTGGAATTAGGTAGGTCATATTATGCGCGCTGATGAGGCGCGCTTTTTGCTCGCGGAAGGTAACTTCCCTCATTCCCTGCTATAAACCGCCATGGTTCAAGCATACTACGGAGGGAAGTGACCGAGATGAACAAAATAACCACCATTCACGAGCTAGCCACTTGTGATTTAGATTTGCTGCTTGAGAATTTAGCTACAGATACGAATGGTCTAACTTCTACAGAGGCTGATCAACGTTTGGATGAATGGGGCCATAACGTCATCCAGACCAAAAAGCAGCTCCCCTGGCCACTTAAGTTTCTGGGTGCATTCATCAATCCATTTAATATTGTACTCCTGATTATTGCCGCGGTCTCGTTCACGACCGATGTGCTGCTAGTAGCTCCCGCAGAACGCGAATACATCACTGTCTCTATCATCTTGGCCATGGTATTTGCATCGGGCTTAATTAAATATATCTCAGAGACTCGCTCTAACGATGCTGCTGAAAAACTGCAGGATTTAGTAGAAACCTCAGCCACGGTTTTGCGCGATGGCATTTGGCGCGAGGAGCCTTTGGATACTATAGTCCCTGGTGACGTGATTCGTCTATCAGCCGGAGACATGCTACCTGCTGATGTACGGTTACTGAGCGCTAAGGACCTTTTTGTATCGCAATCATCCTTGACTGGTGAATCGGAGCCAGTGGAAAAAAGGCCCGCCACAGGCTTCGATAATATGTGTTTCATGGGTACCAGCGTCGTTAGTGGCAGTGCCACTGCTATTGTTGTTACCACCGGAAACAGAACACGGTTGGCTTCTGTGGCGGCAGCTTTAATGAAAAAACGAGAGAAGACCAGCTTTGAGCTTGGTATAGATCATGTGAGCAGAATGCTCCTGCGCATGATGATTCTTATGGTACCCATTATTTTTGTAGTAAACGGATGGGCAAAGAACGATTGGACTGGCGCTCTATTATTCGCATTATCAGTAGCGGTGGGCCTAACACCCGAAATGTTACCCATGATTTTAACCACAACATTGGCCAAAGGTGCCCTCACTATGGCCAAGCACAAGACTATTGTAAAGAATCTGAGCTCAATTCAAAACTTCGGGGCTATGGATGTACTATGCACTGATAAAACAGGTACTATAACCGAAGACCGCATTGTGCTAGAGACTTACTTGGATATTCATGGGCAACCAGAACCACGGGTATTGCGCCATGCTTATTTAAATAGCCGCTTTCAAACCGGGCTGAAAAACTTACTGGACTTAGCCGTTATTGAGCGTGCCCAACAGGTTGGCTTAGAGGGGAAGTGCGATCACTTTCGTAAGATAGACGAAATCCCCTTCGATTTCGAGCGTCGTCGTATGTCGGTGGTGCTAACAAACGGCGATGGAAAGCGGCAGTTAATAACTAAAGGTGCCGTCGAGGAGATGCTGGCCATTAGCAGTCTGGCCGAGTATCACGGGAAAGTTATCCCGTTAACCGATGAGATTCGCCAAGAAGTGACTGCGCGGGCCAACCAACTTAACGATCAGGGTCTACGAGTGATCGCTGTAGCGCAAAAGAACCACGTTCACGATGTGGATATTTTTGGCGTGGCCGATGAAAACAACATGGTTTTAATGGGGTTCATTGGCTTTTTGGATCCGCCTAAAGAGTCTAGCAAAGCAGCCATTTCCACCCTGCAAGAGCACGGCGTACGCGTGATTGTACTCACTGGCGATAACGATCGCGTAGCTCGCAAAATCTGTAGCGATGTTGGCCTTAATGTTGATGAAATTATTATTGGTGATCAAGTAGAGCAAATGTCTGATGCTTCGTTAGCCGAGTGTGCCAACAGGGTAGCTGTCTTTGCAAAGCTATCGCCGCTGCAAAAGGCGCGGGTGGTAAGGGCGCTACAAGCGCAAGGCCATACGGTAGGTTTTATGGGGGATGGCATTAACGATGCTCCTGCCATGCACCAAGCGGACATTGGCATTTCGGTTGATACTGCGGTTGACATTGCTAAGGAGACAGCCGATATTATTCTGCTCGAAAAAAGCCTATTGGTATTAGGCGAAGGGGTTATAGAAGGGCGACGCACCTTTGGTAACATCGTTAAATACGTTAACATGGCGGCATCGTCCAATTTCGGCAATATGTTCAGCGTGTTGGCAGCCAGCCTTTTCCTGCCCTTTTTGCCGATGTTGCCATTGCATATTTTGGTGCAAAACCTGCTTTATGATTTCTCGCAGTTTACAATTCCCTCCGATAACATGGATGAGGACTTTCTTAGCGAACCGCAAAAGTGGGATCCAGAAAACATGCAGCGGTTTATGCTAATAATCGGGCCTATTAGCTCGATCTTCGATATAGTAACCTACCTAGTGATGTGGTTCGTTTTTGCCGCCAACACGCCAGCCATGGCGGCAGTGTTCCAAACGGGTTGGTTTATTGAAGGGTTAATCAGCCAAACGTTGATTGTGCATCTCATTCGCACTCGCAAGGTACCTTTTATTGAGAGCCGGGCTTCCAGGCCGCTTTTACTCTCTACAGTTTTAGTAATTATATTAGGTACCGCTCTACCGTGGACCGCTGCCGGGGCTGCACTGGGCTTGGTCCAGTTACCAGTGAACTATTTCGCCTGGCTATTAGGCATTTTACTTGCCTACGGAGCTCTAACTCAGTTTGCTAAAAATCATTATATCCACCGTTATGGACAGTGGCTATAGCTAGCCCCAGGTGAGAGAATGAATGGCACATCGCATGACGCCGCATTAATACGCGGCGTCATTTACTTTATATACTGTGGAATAAAGCTGGTGGCGAATTTGGTTAAATTGGGCTAAATCAACCTGATAAGGAAAGGTCATAAGCAGCAACGGCACCGGTTGTTTATTGGGATAATATGGGGGCTGCATATAGCTATACTGGTTTAAATGAAAACCCAGATGCTGATAAAAATTTATTCTCCGCTTTGCCTGTGGCGTATCGGGTTTTTCCACCTCTAGAACTACGCGGGGATACTTGGCGGTTAATTGTTTAATAGCTTTTGTGCCATGGCCTTTACCTCTCATATCGCTTTTAATAGCTAAATGCTCGACAAAAACTATAGCGGGCAACTGCCAATAAGCAATAAACCCAACAACGTTACCGTCATCGCGAAGGGGAACAACGTGATAATGGTCGCATGCCAATATGCTTTTTTGGCTTTGTAAATCTCTGCGCTCCTCGGGGGGAAAAGAACTCTCATAAATGCTCCATATTTCATTTGATATAGCCACTAAATTTCACCACGTTTATTTTGTTACGCATGAGCTGCGAATGATACGAACGGCTAAACCTAGCTGCGCTGGCCGTTACTAATGACTATAAGCGAACTGTGCTGTAAGGGCAAGCTACCTTTGGGTGGGGTTTAGTAGCAGGTTGAAGCATTTTCTTTGTTCTTCCCCATCGGAACTAATTGTAGAAGAGTGCCGTATACCCATAATCATTCAAGTACCCCCATCTTGTGCGCCAGCTAGTGCCTTGGCCTCTGATACCAGTTTACCGTAGACCTCGTTCCCTTTAAGGGCAGCAAATTGCGGTGAAGCGAGATCCTTCACAAACCAATCTAAGTCGGTGCCATCTTTAGTACGACTAGTACTAAACGTCAATTTATCGAACAGTGTAGATGGCGAATCCTCCATTGCATCAAGGACAATTGGTAAGGCAGTAGTTAAGGACTTGAGTGTTCTTTCAATATCCCCTTCATCCACCTGTAACTGTGCAAGTTTAACATACGCTTTCCATAAACGATCATGGTACAGTGGTTCGCCTCCCAGGCTAGACAGGACATCAATCAACACACTCTGACAACGAAGTGCTCGCTCGTTGTCACCGATAGCTTTGGCAGTTTTCGCCAATCCTCGAAGCCCTATAGAAACCCTACTCATGCCCTGTGCAATGGCTGATTGGTAGGCCTTCTCAGCTTCCTCATATTCCTTATTTGCCAGACATGCATGACCCAAGGGGATTAATCCATCAGCATGGTACTTAGTAAGCTTTTTGAAACAATCAATTGCCTGCTTATATTTTTTCTGACGGAGATATACAAAACCGAGACCGGAATATTGATTGGGATCAACCTCTGCTAACTTAAGATATACCTTTTCCGATTTATCTAGTAGCTCAGCGTTACCAGTGTTTGCACCTACCATACTCAAGCTGTGAGCCAAGCAATGCTGCAAGTCCATGTCGTTGGGATCTATTTGTACAGCTTCTTGTATCACGTCAAGCGCTTCTTCCCACTTACCTACAGCAATTAGCTGATCATAGGTATTAACAAGCCCCTGGATGCGTTCATAAAAGCTTTCACAGAGTTTGTTCTTATTCAGCCCTTCCTCGACCATGTCTAGCAGCTCCTTCTTCAATGTTTTCCTTGCTCTGCGGAGGCGACTTTCTACCGCTTCAGTGGAAATGCCAAGGAAATTGGCCAGTTCCTTCGTTTTGTAGCCGGCGATGTGATATAGGGTTACAAGTAGCCGTGTTTGTTTAGGAAGTGTATTAAGCGCATTACGAACGGATATTTGCGTGTCTAAATCTGCGATTGGTGCATACATTGTGTCGCCCAGTTCATATTCTTGCCTTCTACCGTTGGCACGGTGCCAATCAAGGCTCCGATGTTTGGTAATGCCATACAACCAACTTCCAACTTTTTCTGGTTCCTTGAGCGTGTGCAGTTTGAGGTATGCGGTCAAGAATACTTCCTGTGCAATATCTTGAGCTTGGTGAAAGTCACCGACAGAATGGTAAGCCACTCCGTACACCGCATTTGCATACTTGCGTACCAAGGAACAGAATGCTTCATCATCGCCTTTACAAGCTTGAACAACTAACTGGCAATCGCCCAACTGCTTATGCCTCCGTAAATGTTTTCAATATATAGACGTGGAATACACACCGTTGCCGTCATACATATTACATATTTTTGTCATATCGCCTTTTATAATGGCCATTCGTCGTGAGGTCTTCAAAAGGCGCTATAGGATGGCTGACTGCTGTCTATTGTTCGCACTGATAGATACTCGTGACGCTCGCTTCCATATTCACCATGATTCCTTTAAGATCGTTGCCGTGTTTTGCCGACGAATGCGGGTAAGCGGATAAAGCGCCGTCAACATAGTGGAGCCGAAAACCAGTATAAAGACTAGACACAAAAGCGACGGTGCCCAACTGAGCCAGTGTATATAAGTATTCGGATAAATAAAATGAGCTACTGTAAAACCGATCAGAACGCTCAATACGGCGGCCACTGCTTCTACCAATAAAATCTCCGCCAGCACTTGAACGATCACCTGTCGCTTTGTTGCCCCAAGGGCCATACGCAGAACCCACTCGCGACGTCGTGTTTCCATCGTTAGCATGGCATGTCCGGCAAAGCCGAAAACCGACATAACCAATAAAATTGCACTTAGCAGACCGGTGAACCAGATCGCCGGGTCTTTAGTCAGCATCCTCTGCTTGATTTCGTTTTGAACGGACAGCAACGCCGCAGTATGGGTGGGATACTTAGCGTTATACCACTTGGCAACCGTATCGGCTATTTCAGATTCGTCGTATCCTGCTTCCAACACTAGCCAAATCGAGTTGTTAAGCGGTATGTTTACATTATGAACAAGATCTAGACTTATCACGAGAGCAGGTATATTGCTTTCAAAGTGACTGATTACAGAGCCAATCGCCTCCGGCCACCCACTTATGGGTTGCGCTACACCTGCCAATGGTATGGTAAACCGCTCGTTCCACAAAGAAAACGAAAGCATAGGCGGAGGGGCT
>CAYMKM010000070.1:0-9335 GCA_964390985.1 uncultured Clostridia bacterium
GGGTTATTCCATGTTATGTGAGAGTACTCATCATCCCTAGGTTTCAAAGTTGTTTTTAGCGCTGTTGGCTTATAATCAACATGTACTACGTGAGCTTGTTCTATCTGAAAAAGGGCAAGGGCTGCTTTGTAGCCAAGCAAATTCTGCAATATTGCTAATGCTTCACCTTGAGTTTGTGTTATAGGGTTTAAAACGGTATCATCCGAATCACCTAATTGGTCAAATTCGTACTCGGAAAAACTGCCAATGTAAGCTTCGTACTCTTTTTCCATGCGCGAGCAGTCGGCATTTTTAGATGCATACTCGCAATACTTGGTAACTTTCCCCTCCTTTATCTTGACATAAGCATAGCTACTCATATTATTGTTCATAATGCGAAGCAAGCCGGTAAACCAGGTAGCTTTTATTCTGTCTATCGATTTGCTAAGTCCAAATATCTTATCTAATGGTATGTTTCGCATGCTATCAATACCGCTATCCTCGTAATCCACGCGGTTTAAGAATAGCTGCTCATTGGCTATTTCCCATGTAGCAATGTGACCGCGATAATTTGCTGTACTGATAGTTCTGAATGGATATTGGGGTTTATCTGCGAAATAAACCTCTAATGGCGATGGGAAATAAAAACCTAAGAATAGGCTAGCTTCTACGCCGTTATAAATTATATGGTCAGGTGTTTGCAGTGTAGCGGTGGCTGTACCAGTTAAAATGAGGCAGGTAAAAAGCAATAATGTGGCTATTGTGGCCATACACCTGAGCCAGCTTACCAATAAACCCACGAGGAAGCCCCCTTATGGTGTTGCAGGATTATGGCTTCATCAATTAAATATTACTGCATGATACGCATTTAGGTCTATAGAAATCATCTTGGAGCAACGCAAGGAGAGGGATTTATTTTGCCTACATATCAGAGACTTTACTGCACAATTTTACTTAGCTTATTGTTATTAACATCATGTTGTTACCCAGCTCTGGCTGCTGAGACACCGGATATGGAAAAACAAAGTGGCAACTCCATTACCGTCACTAGTATTGTTATTGTGACAGATGAACTCGACAATGGGGAAGCAATTCTTTTGGCCGGCTTATCTGCTGAACCTAACGGCGAACCCAGTGTTCTATCTGCAGAATGGCAGATGGTTACAGAAGGTTGGTTTCCCTTTTGGTACGTGACTGTGCAAAGTGAAAGCGACCTAATATCATCTGAGCTGTTAGCATCTGATCCGCAACTACTTCGGTTAGGACCCGTTTATCCTAAGGTAGGCCACACTTATGCCGTTACATTGAGTTACGATCCCACAATGGGGTATTTATCATTATCAGTATATGATCAGACCGATGCTAGCCCGATGGTTTCAGCCAACTGGCGTTTGGCACCATATGTAGGGGAGCTATACGCGGTAGCTGATGCAAATTCCAGCGTTTCTTCTAGCTCTTGGTATGAGCCTTTTACCACATGGGATATAGGTAGCAAATCGGAGGAGGTATTTCTACCAGTCCGCCTCCTTGAACCTCATACCGCCAGCTTAATTCGGTTCAACGCGTTAGGACCGTTGCCGGGTGAATATCGTGTGTTATCGGCTACGAATCAGCAACTGGCGCAATTACCAGGCAACCGTGTAGTTGAAGGTGAGAATTGGATTTCCTTACCCACCGCTGAATTGCCTTTGGGTTCTACTACTGTTACCCTCCAATATGTTGATAATGATCAGATACGGTTTAGCGAAACTCAGGAAATTGTGGTTGGTAAGTTGAACGCCAGCTTGGACAATGTAAGCTTAAACCGAGCCACTAGTCAGTTAGTGGGCGATTTGACACTCCAAAGTCAAAGTGTGCTGCACGATGTTACCCTGAAATTAGAAGTTAACATTGCTTCTCTAACTTGGAACAACAGCACATCATCGTATGATACCCAACCGCACTCAACAGCTATAATCGATTTGGGTCGCATAACTACCATTAATTCAAAGGGAGTTACACTTCCCGTAGCTCTTGGTGTACCAGACAAAACAGGTATTTGGCGTACCAACTTCAAACTCATCGCCAGCCCTGAGGTGTTAACTAGTATAAATGGGCCGGACATATCCTTTTCTACACAGTCATGGATACTGCTCGGTAATGAAAAAATAACTATTACCACAGATCATGCTGATGCTTTGTATAAGGTGGGTGAACCTGTAACTTTCCAGATCAGGGTCACGCAAAATGGAAATCCAGTTAATGGAGTAAGTGTACGGTGGTTTCTAAAGAAAGATGGCGGTATCAGGCTGGATTCCGGGGTAGCTGTAGTAGAAAATGGGGAGGCCTTCGTTACTGGTAGGCTCAATGAACCAGGGTTTATGCAGCTACAGGCGACGTATGTATTTGGTGCTCAGTCTATCACGGTAACGGCAGGTGCTGGTGTAGATCCTCTGGCCATCAAACCGAGCTTACCTGTGCCAGAAGACTTCGATGACTTCTGGGCTGAGAAAAAGGCACTGTTGGCACAGGTTCCTTTGCATGCGCAAGTGAAGCGGGTAAACTCCAGTCTAGCAGGCGTGGAAGCATATGATGTGCAAGTAGATGCCTTAGGAGCGCCTGTTTCAGGCTATTTTGCATTACCCGAGGATGCCAAGCCGGGCACATTACCAGCAATTATTATTCTACACGGAGCGGGTGTACGCAGTGCTTCCCTATCTGGAGCAACCGGGTGGGCCCGGCAAGGGATGTTGGCTATGGAGATTAATGCACATGGGATACCCAATGGTATGCCCGATTCCTATTATGCGGCGCTCGCTGCTGGTGAATTAGCAGATTATCGTGTGCGCGGTGTAGATTCGCGGGATGACTTCTATTTCCTTGGGATGTTCTTGCGAGTTGTGCGGGTAATTGATTACCTTACATCTCGTCCAGAGTGGGATGGCAAAACAGTTATTCTCTACGGTGCTAGTCAAGGTGGTGCACAAGCGTATGCGGGAGCAGGGCTCGATTCACGCGTGACATTCTTTGTGGCCGGCGTATCAGCGATGGCTGATCTTACTGGTTGGGTGGCCAACCAAGCCACAGGTTGGCCTGGCGTAGGGCTGACTTCGCACCCATTATCTTCTGTGCAGAAGAATCGAATCAATACAGTGCGGTATTTCGACGTTGTGAATATGGCTACCCGTGTAAAGGCGGACGGTTTCTTTACGGTTGGCTTTATCGATACCACTTGTGCGCCTACCACGGTTTATGCAGCTTATAACAATGTGAAAACAAACAAACAAATGTATAACGGTATTGATGTAGGTCACGTGACCACACCAGAAGCCAGTAGCTTGATACGAGAGGCTATATTAAATCATGTGGCCAAGATGAAACAATAAAAGTTGCCGATACTATTAGAAAGGCCGAGGGTTTGCTTAGCGATCCTCGGCCTTTTCATTATATACAGATCGTAGCAATGGTGACTTAATATCATTTCTAAATGTAAAAGTCAGAATGAAGGAAAATGCACGTCTAAAAAAGAAGTTGCAAAAGTACAATAAGGGTGGCATTGACTGGGTGGGTCAGCTTTATATAGGAGGATTCGCATGAATGCATTGCGTCGGTTGTGTATATGGAGCTTAGTGCTTTGTGCTACATTCCTAGCCGGTTGCGGTAGCAAGGATCTTCCATCGAGTTCGTCAGATATTGCCGGTGCTGACCTGCGTATAGCCATAATGAGTACCTCTGACCAAGAGCTGAGTGATTGCGTTGCCATAAACAATAAAATTCGTCAGTACATGGGGAATAAAAACGCTAAAATTGCCACATATAAATATGCATATCCGGCGGCATCACAACGATATATAGATGAAATACTGAATGATTTAGCATCTGAAGATGCTCCAGATATAATTTATGTTCCGAGTCGTGCCCTGGCACAAATGTTAGATGATGCTGGAGCAATAATGGCTTTAGACAAAGTAGTGAAAGATAACATATCTGGATTTGATACGTTGTTATATAAGTCTGCGACGCTAATTGCTCGTGGACATGGACACATCATAGGGATTCCAATTAACCTTGATCCAGTTATGGTGGCGTACAATAAGAACCATTTTCAAAAAGCTCAAGTAGAGCCTGACAGAAATTGGTCCTGGAGTCAATTTGCCGAAACATCGACCCGCATAATGGCCGCTAATAATCCAGGTGGATATATCGGTGCAGGGGTCTTAGATCGATCGGTATATAGTTGGCTTCCGTTCGTGTATTCTAATGGCGGCGGATACATAGAGGATTACACTATTAATGTTCAATCGCCCAACACGGTATACGCGCTAGATTGGATGCAGACGCATATAAAAAATGGAAACCTAACGTATATGACAAGTATGCAAGATGCATTGCGTAATGAGACGGTTTCGTTTGGGCTTAGTTTAGTATCCAATGTAAATTCGCTTAACAGCAAAAAAGCTATCTATCGCACATTGCCTGTGCCAAAATCACCAAAAACAGGTCAAAGCATCACTATTGTTAGTGGAGCGCTATTTGTTGTTAACGCCCAAGCGAAGAACTTAGATTTAATCGTAGACTTTCTCAAGGCCTCATTAGACACCCAAGCCCAACAATATATTGCCACAAAAACGGGTACATTACCGGTTCGTAAAGATGCGCAATTCCCGTCCTTGACATGGATGCCTGAGCGAAAAGTTTTGGATGCAGTGCTAGAAAGCGGGCGTCCGATACCCCAACCAGTTATTGGTGACAATTCGGTGTGGGTTTTAGACTTTCAATCATTAGCCTCAGGAAGCAGTAGTGCCGAGAAAGTAGCCGAAGCGGCAGCAATAGAATTACAAAAGATTGTAAATGCGAAAGATATAGCAGTGGAACCGAAATCTGTAGAACCGTTTTTTGGGCCTGTATCCATGCCGCAGCAAGAACCGCCAGCGAAAGATTTTAAGGAGACAAAAGTCCATTGGGTAACTAATAATCAGGCCGCTATTCAATTGGCAAATGCTTTCAACAAGACCCGCAAAGATATATATGTATCCGTTAAGTTAATTGATGGTTTCAATGAAAAGGGTTTAGATGAGCGTAGTATATCGGATGGTTCGGCAGATATAGTTGACCTGCCAATAAACATCAGAGAGATCCAAAGCTATGTAGTTACAAACAAAATATTAGCTTTAGATCGCTATTTAGAATCAGAAAGCGCTTATCATAGCAGTGGTTTTGCAAATGCGATTAAATACGAGGGCAAAACCTATGCCATTCCACTGGAAAGATCGCCATTATTGATCTTTGCTGATCAGGAAGTATGGAAGCAAATAGGTACACCCTTTCCCAAAAGCGGGTGGCAATGGGATGATTTTCTTACCTGGGCCAACAAGAGCGCTACAACCAGTTATGCTAAAAATGGAGTTGTATTTGGGGCCAGCGTGATATGGAATGAAGTGTATCAACAAAAAGGTGGGCAATGGAATGAATGCTCACCAGAATTACTGAAAAGCACGTTATCTTTGCTGATGCAATTATATGGCAGTTATCCAAGTGGTGCTTACGTTCTCAGAAACCCATCCATTAATGATGTGACAAAGGGTAAGGCAGCTGCATATATCGGACGGGCATCTAATGCGAAGGCTTTGAACCAGGGCGAAAGAGATACCCTTGATAAGGCGGGAATAATTGCGTTGCCGTTTCCTACCGCTACAGGTAAGCAAACGGGAACGGGTACAGTAACAGATTACATAGTCTTATCGGCTAAAGCACCACACCCCGATGAAGCTGCTCAGTTCATGAAATGGCTTGTATCTAAGGAGGCTAGTCTCGTTTATGCTAACTATGAGCTAGGTAGATTTCCTGCTGTTATGTACAAAGATAATTACTACCCCTACAGTATTTACTGGGGATCTCAAGCAGAATCACTTTTCCCATTGGAGTTTTTTCAAGTATCTAGTTTGCAAATCAATGTTAGCATGTCAATCGATGAAATGGTTAATAAGTATCTTCATGGCGAGCTCAGCATCGATAATGCTGTTGATAACATAATTTCTCGAGTTAAGGAGCAGTAACTTCAGTGTTGTAGTATTTGCGACAAAAACTGGCGGGTCCGTTCCGCGCGTGGTTTGGTAAAAAACTCCGCTGGTGGAGCGGACTCGATAATTACACCTTGATCGAAGAAGACTACTCTATCGGCCACTTCGCGAGCAAAGCCCATTTCGTGTGTTACCACTATCATTGTCATGCCTGAATGAGCTAGTTCGCGCATGGCATCTAACACTTCTTTAATCATTTCTGGGTCCAAAGCAGATGTGGGTTCATCGAACAGCATGATTTTTGGCTGCATGGCCAGGGCGCGGGCTATGGCTACACGTTGTTGCTGGCCTCCGGATAATTGACCGGGATATTTTTGCGATTGTTCGAGTATACCAACTCGTTCCAGCAAGCCCATAGCCAATTCCACTGCCTCATCTTTAGGCATTTTGCGTACCTTCACTGGGCCCAGGGTGACGTTTTGCAGGACCGAAAGGTGGGGGAACAAATTGAACTGCTGAAACACCATACCGGTTTCCCGGCGGATAGCTTCAATATTAGATAACTCGGAAGTAAGGGTGATGCCATCTATGATAATTTGCCCTTGCTGATGCTGTTCCAGGCAATTGAGCGTACGGATGAATGTAGATTTACCAGACCCGGAAGGACCACAAATAACGACCTTTTCTCCCCGCCGGATAGTGAGTGTGACGCCTCGCAATACATGAAAGTCTCCGTACCATTTATGCACGTCTTTACAGATAATAATGTTCTCGTCATCCGGCGGCGTGGGTGTCGGTTCGGAGACGATACCCGATTGGTTCCTGGCTGTGACCATGACACTGCTCCTTTCTTTTTGGTATTTCCACGGAATTGATAAAAGCCCTCTTGAAGCATCTACAAGGAACATGAGAACAAGCAGCGAATGCTATGACTTATATTGTTATTTACGGGAGGAAGTACCGTGAATCGGAAAACTGTTTTACTTGTAGTGCTCGTAGTGGCTGTTGCGGTTGGTGGAATAGCATTGGTAAAGATGTTATCTCCTGGGGTTCGGGAGGTTACCAGAGTTGCGTCCGATATGTCCTTTGCGCCGTTTGAGTATATCGATGAAGAGACAAAAGAGCCGGCTGGTTTTGACATCGAAATTATGCAGGCGCTGGGCAAAGCGATGGACATGAAAGTCGAAATGGTAAATACTGCCTGGGATGGTATTCTCCCCGGACTTATTGCCGGTAATTATGATCTTGTCATTTCGGCTATGACCATCTCAGATGAACGGGTGGCATCGGTAGATTTTTCTGATCCATACTTTGCTACTGGTCAGGTTATTGTTGTTAAACAAGGAGATCAGACCGTAACAGAACCTAAGGATCTGATTTCAAAGCGAATTGGTGTACAGATAGGCACTACAGGCCACATTGCTGCCGATAAAATAGAGGGTGCCGATGTAAGGCCGTTCCAAATAGCTCCTGATGCGTTCTTGGCATTGAAAGCGGGCCAAGTTGATGCAGTTGTGGTAGATGAATTGGTTGCCATAGAAGAACTCAAAGCTAACCCCGATTCGGTTGAAATCGTTGGTCGGCCGTTCACAGCGGAGTATTATGGCATTGCAATTAAGAAAGGGAACACGGAGTTATTAAAGAAGGTCAACAAAGCTCTGGCACAAATTAAAGCAGATGGCACCTACGATAAGATTTATGAAAAATATATGGATGCTGAGCAGTAAGAATTTATAGCTGTGTAGCAATGATAGTAGGGGAGTAGCGCATGCGCACTCCCCTCATGCGCTACTAATATGGGGGTTAGACTAATGCTGGAGTATCTCGCCGGCGTCTACCGACTCTACGATCGATACTTCATCTATATTTTAGGCGGTGCGGGTGCCACGGTGCTGTTAACCATTGCCTCTGTTGGCATTGGGTTTGTTGTGGGCACATTTATAGCTTTGGGCCGTTTATCGACCAACCGTATTGCCTCTAGAGCAGCGTCCGCTTATGTGACGTTCTTTCGCGGCACACCCCTGCTCGTTCAATTGCTACTGGTATACATGGGGCTTCCATTGATTATTGGCATGCCTATAGAACGGTGGCCAGCGGCTATCACGGCCTTGAGTATGAATTCTGCGGCCTATGTAGCGGAAATAGTGCGTGCTGGCATTCAATCTGTTGAGCGTGGCCAACGTGAGGCGGGCTTAGCTATAGGTTTGCGACCTCACCAAGTCATGCTGCTAATTGTGTTTCCACAAGCGTTTCGGCGTATTGTTCCACCACTGGGCAACGAGTTTATCGCCATGTTGAAAGATTCATCGCTGGTCTCCGTCATTGCTTTGGAGGACCTATTACGGCGGGCACAAATTGCCGTCACACGGTCATTCCGACCTATAGAGGTATACGGGGTGACCGCAGTTATCTATCTAATAATGACCAGCATGGTATCGCATCTTGTAACACGTGTTGAGCGGCGATTGGCGACCGATGGTCCCGGAGCAAATTCGGGCATCCGCACTAATGTCCATAATAAGGGCAAACTCTCTTCTTAAAGAAGGGGTTCTTCAGGCTGCTTTCCGGCAAATGCACATATAGACCGATATGCCAATACATTTATGGTTAATCTTCGATTCTATCTAGACGCTGTATTCGTTGAGCACTCACCTTGGGATTCGTTTCTCCAGATCGGATACTATACAAGATACGTAAAGCATGTAATTCATCGGATGAAAGGGCGTCTGTATATTGTTTTGCCAATAACGGGTGCATCAAGCTGCCTTCTTGGCGCGAATGCATTAACCCAAGGGCGTGTCCAAATTCATGGCGGTTTATAGCCAAGTGATCAGCTTCGATTTTTGCAACGTTTATTTCTATAACGCCATGCTTAAATGTACCATTTAATACTTCAGGCGCCCAAACGCCATACCATCTAGCGGTAGGTTTATCGACATGTTGCACCAAAACATCTTCATCAGATTCGTTCGTTATAGTGATTTGCAATACATTATTCATCAATCCTTGCCAGTAACCGATTACCTCACGCTCATACCATTCGCGATGCTTTAAAGGCATGTCCAGTCTAACCTTAAGAGTGGGCATCACCCACCGCATGGCAAGATATGGGATTTCTTGCAGGTTCTTTTCTGCATCAACGTATACAAATGTAAACCCAATCAGATCGTCGATATATTGTTGTCCCCAGTCTGCTGGTTCAGCAACTTCAATGACGCTACCTGGCGTAATAACTGCGGTGGTATTGCCACCGTAGAACGGATTGAATTGCCCACTCGCTTTATCACCTTTATACCAGAACCTACCACTATAGTCTGTTGTGGTATAGGTCGAACCAACAAAAACTGAAACATGCTG
>CAYMKM010000071.1:0-1056 GCA_964390985.1 uncultured Clostridia bacterium
GATGATAACACCATATACCAGCGCTATTGTGGTAGCACATATAATGGGTGAACCAGCTGATATGCCCGGGATTATGGCGGTGGCAAGTCGGCATGGCCTGGTGGTGGTGGAAGATTGCGCACAAGCACATGGTGCGAAGCTCAATGGCAAATATTTAGGTACCTTTGGCGATGTGGCGGCTTTCTCCACCATGTTTGGCAAGCATCATGCTACCGGCAGTCAAGGTGGCGTAGTTTATACTGCTAACGAGCAGCTATATACTAAAATAAGGCAGTCCTCTGACCGAGGCAAACCCTATGGTCTAGCAGCAGGTAGTACTAACGTAACTGCCACACTTAACTTTAACTTGGGTGATTTAGGGGCAGCTATTGGACGGGTGCAGCTAAAGAAACTACCAGATATAGTTTACCGTCGTCGGCAACTGGTGGCACAAATATTAGCAGGGATAACTGAGTTGCCATCGCTGGAAGCACCAGCTCAGCTACAGACTGCAGAGCCATCTTATTGGTTTTTGCGCCTAAAAGTGAATGACGAACTATTAACATGCAGTAAGCTGGAATTCTGTGCTGCTTTGCAGGCAGAAGGTGTACTTCTCAACCCCGAATACAATGCTTTGCCGCATCGGTTTGAGTGGTTTCGTAAGCGTAATATATTTGGCACCAGTGAATTGCCATGGAGCAGCCCGGCTTATAAAGGCAATGCACATAGGGAGTACCCATGTCCTAATGCTAGTGCAGCAGTGGCCGAACACTTTTTATTACAAGTGCGAGAGAGTTGGGGTGCACCCGAAGTAAACGATATTCTCGCCGCTTTGCACAAAGTGACACAGGCTTACTTAAAGTGAGGCCAAAGGGGATTGCTGATGCTGCGCCGAAAATGAGCGTATTGCGCTTTTAATGTTAGGAAGTGCTGTATGCGAATTGTCGTAGCGCCAGATTCTTTCAAGGGGTCATTAACGGCTAAAGAGGTAGCTGGGCAAATAGCGGTTGGTATTCATCGGGTTTGGCCGCAGGCTGAAATCATTACTGTACCCATGGCCGATGGCGGCGAAGGTAC
>CAYMKM010000071.1:1156-2347 GCA_964390985.1 uncultured Clostridia bacterium
GGGGGCATTGATTCACAAACCGCCTATGGTAAAGCCCCAGCCGGAGTAGCCAGCTTAGCTGCTCGGTATGGTAAGCCTTTGATCACTATAGCTGGTTCTATAGATGATTCTGCTAACGCGTTGCATGAATGTGGCTTCGGGCCACTGTTTAGTATAGTGAAGCGTCCCATGGATTTAGCGCAAGCAATTCAACAAGCACCTCAATTGGTGGCAGATGCAGCTGAAGAAGTGACCCGATGCTTACAAGTAGGATTACAATTGCAGGCAGGAGGAGAAGAATGACAGCGCAAATTTTGGATGGTAAAGCAATAGCTGCCGGTATTCGTAACACCGTTAAACAACAGGTAGAGAAGTTAGTACAATGCGGCACCACTCCTGGCTTGGCAGTGGTTCTAGTAGGCGATAACCCAGCATCGCAAGTGTATGTACGTATGAAAGAGAGAGCTTGCGATTCTGTGGGTATTCGTTCAACCAAGCACTTGCTACCGGCCAATGCGACGCAATCAGATTTAGATACTCTCATTGAACGGCTTAACGCGGACCCTCAAGTGCACGGTATACTCGTGCAGCTACCACTACCAGCAGGCCTAGACACTTACCAGGTAATGCGCCTGATAGATCCCAAAAAGGATATTGATGGTTTTCATCCTGATAATGTTGGGCGTTTATGCACGGGTGAGGGTGATGGGTTTACCCCTTGTACTCCAGCAGGCATTATGGAGCTTATCCGACAAACGCAGCGCCCTTTAACTGGAGCAAAAGCAGTAGTTATTGGTCGCAGTAATATTGTGGGTAAACCCATTGCCATGCTCTTGCTGCAAGCGAATGCTACTGTGAAAATATGCCATTCACGGTCAGCGGATTTAGCTGCGGAGTGCCAATCTGCCGATGTGTTAGTAAGTGCGGTAGGCCGGCCGGGTTTGGTGCGAGGCGATTGGATAAAACCAGGGGCCATAGTAATTGATGTAGGTACATCGCGAACGGCGGATGGATCGCTCGCTGGCGATGTTTGCTTCGATGAAGCAGTTAAAGTGGCAGGATTTATTACGCCAGTGCCAGGCGGCGTAGGGCCAATGACTATTGCCATGTTACTGGCCAATACAGTAATAGCTGCAGAGCGCTCATAAAAACAATTCTCCAGTATAGGTGCACCATCATTTGGTAAAACCATACTGGAGGAATGTCATGTGA
>CAYMKM010000071.1:2447-9208 GCA_964390985.1 uncultured Clostridia bacterium
TCCAGTATAGGTGCACCATCATTTGGTAAAACCATACTGGAGGAATGTCATGTGATTAAATTTGGCACCGATGGCTGGCGGGCCATTATGTGCGACACTTTCACTTTTAACAATGTGCGGCTGGTATGTCAGGCCCTGGCGGGCCATCTGCAAGCCGTTAACCGGGCGCACCAGGGTGTGATTGTTGCTCATGACCCTCGGTTTTTAGCGGAGCAATTCGCACAAGTGGCTGCAGAAGTGATGTTGGGGAACAGTATTCCCGTATGGATACCTTCTGCTGATGTACCTACCCCTGTAGCAGCTCATGCTGTCCTTGCTACCAAAGCTGCCGGGGCTATTATGTTTACTGCCAGTCATAACCCACCACAATATAATGGCATCAAGTTTATACCGCACTACGGTGGGCCCGCTACTTTGGAGATTACGAATTCCATTGAATCGCATTTGTCCGATGTTTTGCTTGGCGAAGTACCTGTACGCAGGCGTACTTGTGAGGATGCCAGTCATTTATGTCGGTCATTAGATCCTCGTCCGGCTTATGTGCAACACATTAGCCAAATAGTTGATTTATCAGCGATAGGCTCTGCTGGTATCACAATAGGTTACGATGCTATGCATGGTGCTGGCCGTAGTTATGTGGGCCGCATTTTAACAGAAGCGGGTGTGAACGTACATGAGCTGCACACTACTCGCGATTGTTTATTTGGTGGCACCTCGCCTGATCCGCAAGGTGACCACCTTGGCACTTTGCGTAACCTAGTGCTGGCCAGGCAAGTACATTTGGGCCTAGCTACCGATGGCGATGCAGATCGCTTTGGCATCATTGATGCTAATGGAGAATACCTGACGGCCAACGAAGTGATCTCTTTGCTTATTCCCTACCTAATAACCCAGCGTAAATTACCAGGTTCCGTGGTGCGAACCGTGGCTACCACTCACTTAATAGATAGATTGGCCGCTCATTTTCAACGCCCTGTACACGAGACACCGGTGGGGTTTAAGCATATTTGCGATTATATGAGACGCGAATTGGTGTTGATAGGTGGCGAAGAGAGTGGTGGCTTAAGTATTTATGGGCATATACCCGAAAAAGATGGTATCTTGGCTTGCTTGCTGGTAGCCGAGTTGGCGGCAACAACTGGTTTGCCTTTGGGTGCCCATTTGCGCAAGTGGGCAGAGCAAGTGGGGCCGGCTGTTACCCGTCGCATTGATTTGGGTATGGCCGAAGATAAAAAAGCCCAGCTCTTGAACCGGTTGAGTAACAACCCGCCAGATAAGGTAGGTAAGCAGCGCATAGGCTTGGTTTCCACCCTTGATGGTGTTAAATACATTCTAGAAAATGGAAGTTGGCTGTTAATAAGAGCCTCGGGCACAGAACCGCTGGTCCGTATTTATTTGGAAGCGGAGCATCACGATGCTTTAAGGCAGTTAGAGCACGATGTAAGAGCACTTGTTGCCGCGAGGTGATATGATATGTTCAAACGTCCATACTGGTTGGTATTGCTGGCTTTGCCGTTATTGTTGGTGGCAGGTGCTCGATGGTTCATTAATGCACCGCAAACTCCGCCAACCGAAAATTCACCGCCGCCAGCCACGCGAGTGGGTTATACGGGGTTAGACCCTTCTGAGCAGGCTATCATTGAAGCCGTTAACTTGGTAGGGGGTAGTGTGGTTAAGGTTATCGTTAGTGAAACAGCACTGCTCGATTCACTTTTCGGTCAAATAGCAAGTGAACAAACGGGTGTGGGTTCAGGTGTTATTATCGATCAAGATGGTTATATCCTTACCAATTATCATGTAGTAGAAGGAGCTGAGGCTATCGATGTATTCTTATCAGATGGCCGCAGTTTCTCGGCGGTAGTCACTGGTTCTGATGTCTGGTCAGATTTGGCCATTTTAAAAATACAGGGGAATAATTTGCCCGTAGCCCAGTTAGGTGACTCAACCAAACTGCGAGTGGGCCAACAAGTAATTGCCATTGGCAACCCATTTGGTTTTGATTATTCCGTGACTACGGGGATAGTTAGTGCTTTGGGTAGGGAATTACTAACTGACCCTATCGGTCAGCATACATTACAAAATATGATTCAAACCGACGCGGCTATTAACCCGGGGAATAGCGGCGGTCCGTTGGTTGATTTGCAGGGTAGAGTGGTGGGAATTAACACAGCGGTAGTTCGTTTGGTGCAAGGTTTTGAGGCGCAAGGTCTTGGTTTTGCCATTCCCATTACTTCAGCGCAGGAGATTGTTCGTCAAATAATTTCACATGGTAAACCATTGCGCTTAGGAGTTTCCGGTGGTACCCTTACACCCGGTATTGCCCGGGCCATAAGAGAACGTACAAAGATGGCTTTGCCCGTAGACGAAGGTGCTTTTATCACCCGCATATTACCAGACACTCCTGCGCAACGAGCGGGGTTACAACCTTCAGATATTATTGTGCAGATAAACGGTGAACCCATCACTTCTATGTCGGATGTGGCAAAAGCAGTGCGGAAAACAGGTTTCGGCGGTATACTTTACCTTGGTATATGGAGGGCAGGCCGACGTATTGATGTGCGCGTTGTTTTGTAGATGATTTAGATGCTGGTGGGGGTGTAGGTAATGTGGCAAATACGCTTGGTTGTAGTAGGTAAGTTACGCCAGCATTATCTACGCGATGGTTGTGCCGAGTATTTGAAACGCCTTACGCGGTATGCTCGCATAACGGTAGTTGAGCTAAAGGAAGAAGGGAGTACACCGCAAGGAAAGCAGCGAACGAACGAACGCTTGATGGCTGCTATAGGTGACTCAGCATGTGTTGTGGCCCTCGATAGTCATGGCGAGCAATTAAGCTCAGTGCAAATGGCTACATTTTTGCAGCAGACAGCTATGCGAAACCCAGTTTGTTTTGTTATAGGGGGGGCTGATGGTTTACCCCCATCTGTGCTTCAATCCGCTGCGTTGGTACTCTCCTTTTCACGATTAACCTTTCCTCATCAGCTATTTCGATTAATATTTTTGGAGCAGTTATACCGTTGGTGCACCATCATCAACGACGAACCATACCATTGTGGCCATTAAGGGAGGGGTTGATATGCATTGGAAAAAAATTCCAGATGCAGTGATCCGCCGCTTGCCAATATATTTACGCGTGTTGGAAGAGGCATCTCGGGAGAATCAAAAACTAATATCTTCACAAGCATTGGGGGAGCGGGCCGGGGTAGCACCAGCTTTGGTGCGCAAAGATTTAGCCTGGTTTGGCGAGTTTGGTAAACAAGGCGTAGGTTACCAAGTGAATTACTTAATAAACGAGTTATGCAGCATTATGAATTTAGATCGCAAGGTGTGTGTGGGGCTTGTTGGTGTGGGTTCGTTGGGCTATGCGTTAGCGCGTTATCACAGAGCGCGGGCCTTGCGTGAACCCTCTTTTCGTACGCATCTTGTAGCTTTATTTGATAACGACCCTGTTAAATGGGGGCAGATGGTTGATGATTTGGAAATCTGGCCTTTCGATATTATTAAAGACAAAGTGAAGGAAATGAACCTAGAGGTTATTATTATGACAGTGCCAGCAGAGCATGCTCAAAGCGTAGCAGACCGCGTGGCGGAAGCGGGTATTAAAGCTGTTTTGAACTTTGCACCTACTAAATTGAACGTACCTAGTGATGTACAAGTTGCCGATGCCGATGTGAGTTTAGAGTTACAACGGTTGGCCTATTATTTAAAATCTAATTGATGCATCCGCATAGTATTGTCCGCCTGCAAGGAGGGAAAACTTGTAGACAAGTTGATCTTCCTTGCGGGGGTGCGAAAATGGTAGTACAAGCGGAGGTACTCTCATTTGCAGTATTGCAAGATATCCAAGATTCCCTTCAAATCATTAATAAACAATTGAACGGTAATGCCAGCAATACCTCGCCACAAGTAGAAGCGGTGCTACAACAACTGGTGACGGCTGGTGGTAAAAGGCTGCGACCATTATTCACCTTGCTGGCTGCCCGCTACTTCCAAACCGATTTAACTCCGGCAATGCCCGTAGCTATGGCGGCTGAGTATATACACATGGCCACTTTGGCTCATGACGATGTTATTGATAAATCTGCCTTGCGTCGGCAACGACGAACAATCAACGATATTTGGGGTAACCAGGTGGCCGTATTGGCAGGCGATGTGCTATTGGCCAGGGCGTTGGTCACTTTGGTGGAAACCGGTCACTTGGATGTTGTAAAAATCATGGCGGCCACAGTACAAAGTGTCTGTGAAGGTGAAATAGCACAAAATGTGACTGCTTACTGTTGGGACGAGAGCGAAGAAGATTATTTTGCACGTATACATAACAAAACAGCGTGCTTTTTCGCGGCTTGTTGTCGGGTGGGGGCTCTATCAGTAGGTGCCAACAAGTTGGCAGTTGATGCTCTCGCTGAGTATGGCCGGCTGATTGGTTTGGCCTTTCAGGTGATAGACGATGTATTGGATATTTGTGGTGATAAAGGAACAATAGGTAAACCAACAGGTAGCGACTTAGCAAGCGGCGTGCTTACTTTACCAGTAATTTATGCTCTAAAGCAGCCTGAACTGAACTTGATGCGATCAACGCTAGAAAATGGAAAACCAGCGGGAGATATTGTTGATACCATTTTAGCAGTAGCCCGCACTGGTGGGGGCGTTGAGTATAGCCGCACTGTTGCTGAAACGCTAGTTCAACAAGCTAAAGCATGTTTGCCTGTTACCGAGCAATTCGCTATCCGAGAATGCCTGTTAAATATAGCTGATATGATAGTTCAACGTTCCTTTTAATTGATGAGTCAGGTGCTGATGGTAAAACATGTTATAATAAATTGGTTAACACAATATCGGGAAACGGGGTAGCGCATGGAACGCACTTTCATCATCATCAAACCAGAAGCAGTAAAAAGAGGACTTATCGGTGAGATACTTGCTCGTTTTGAGCGCAAGGGTTTACAGATTGTGCAATTGAAGATGGGCCTTATTAGTGAAGATGTAGCTCGGGTCCACTATGGTCATCACGCGGATAAACCGTTTTTCCCAGGTCTCTTGCAGGCTATTACTGCTGGACCGGTTGTGATGGCAATTATTACAGGTCCTGGTTGTATACAACACGTGCGCAATTTAATAGGTGCCACTGATCCGTTAAAAGCAACTCCCGGTACAATACGTGGTGATTTTGCTTTAATTAACCCTTATAATATGGTACATGCTTCTGATGGACCGGACACAGCTGAGCAGGAGATCAAGCGCTTTTTTGGTGAATGATGACAGTACAAAACCACGGGTAAAGAAGAAACGCAGGTAACGGCCAGGCGTGGTGCTAGGCCGTTATCAGTGTGTTAGGAGGAGCGACATGGAGCTTTGGTATACAGAAAAGCAGACAGCAGCGAGTGGCATCACCCTTAAGGTACGTCGTACGTTGGCTGCTGAGCGCACTCCATTTCAAGATTTGGCGGTTTTAGAAACTGAACAATTCGGTCGTATGCTTGTGCTTGATGGCATGGTGCAAGCCACATTGGGTGATGAGTTTATTTATCATGAAATGATCACTCACATAGCCATGTTTACGCACCCAGCTCCTCGCAAAGTGGCTGTTATTGGCGGTGGCGATGGCGGGGCTATTCGTGAAATATTAAAACATCCCACTGTAGAACAGGCAGTTTTAATTGAAATTGATGGCAAAGTAATAGAAGCTTGTCGTGAGCATCTACCCGAAATAGCAGGTTCACTAGATGATCCACGCGTACAAGTGCGGGTAGAAGATGGTATTCGCCATGTAAAGGAGAATCCTAATACATACGATGTGGTATTAGTTGATTCTACCGAACCAGTGGGGGCGGCGGTGGGGCTATTCTCATCGGAGTTTTATACGGACATTTATAGCTGCCTAAAAGAGGATGGGATTTTGGTAGCACAAACAGAGTCGCCTTTTTACAATAAGGACCTTATTAGGCGCAGTTATGCGGTTATTGCCAGTTTGTTTCCTGTAGCACGTTTATATTTAGCTAGTATCCCCACTTACCCAAGTGGCCTTTGGAGTTTTACGTTAGGGTCTAAGAATTTCGATCCTCTAGCAGTGGCAGCAGATCGTTATCACCCTATCAATACGCGTTATTACACGCCAGAGTTGCAGAAATCAGCTTTTAGTTTGCCTGCTTTTGTGGCGGAGCTGGTTAAATAGGAACAAGGGGAGTTGTAGGATTTGCCACTGGTAAGTGAAGGGGCGTTCATAGCCAGCCAGCATTCACCGGAAGGTTGTCGCTTGGTTTTATTGGGAGCACCGCTCGATGCTACGGTTAGCTTTCGACCGGGTTCTCGTTTTGCGCCCGCTCACATTCGGCAAATCTCTGAGAGTTTAGAAGAATACAGCCCCACTTTGGCAGCTGATTTGGGCGATATACCTTTTTACGACGCTGGAAACATTAACTTCGCTTTTGGTAATGTGCCAGCTGCCCTGGCCACCATACACCAAGTGGTAAAATCGCAAGTGTTGGATCGCGGATGTCGGCCGCTTTTATTGGGAGGCGAACATCTGGTGACGCTGCCAGCGGTGGCTGCAGTTAAAGCACGCTACCCGGAATTAGTTGTAGTGCAGTTTGATGCCCATGCCGATTTGCGTTCGCATTACCTGGGGGAGGAACAATCGCATGCCACAGTTATGCGGCGGGTATGTGAATTAGTGGGCGCTGGTAATCTCTACCAATTTGGTATTCGGTCTGGCACACGAGAAGAATTTATTTTTGGGCAGGAGAACACTCACTTTTTTCCGT
>CAYMKM010000072.1:0-9179 GCA_964390985.1 uncultured Clostridia bacterium
AACCTACGCTACAAAGAATCAGACCGCATCTCCGACTTCTGCCGTCAGTTACAGCAGTTAGGAGTGATTGTACAAGAGCAAAAGGATGCCATTGTTATCCAAGGTAGTCCCCAAGGCTACCAAGGTGGCGTAAGCGTAGATGGCTGCCACGATCATCGGCTACTGATGGCGTTGGCCATCATTGGCTTACGCTGTAGCCAACCAATTCACTTGCTAGGAAGTGAACACATCAGCAAATCATACCCCGATTTCTTCACCGACATAGGCTCATTGGGTGCAGTGGTAGAAATCAAAGCCAATTAGCTTCACTTTGGCCTGGGCATTAACCCTATTTTGCGGCTAAAACGATCCAAAGTAGCCCGCGCAATAGGCTCCGCTTTGGCGGCTCCAGCAGCCAATATTTCCTCAATGGCACCTGGTTCGCATAACTCTTGGTACCGTTGCTGAATGGGCTGCAGCGTTTGTATCACTACATCCGCTAAATCCTTCTTGAAGGTGCCGTAACCGCTTGAACCATAACGCTCAGCAATAGCCTCCAATGAATCACCAGAGCAGAGCGAGTAAATCACCATTAGGTTAGATATAGCTGGTTTTTCCACCTCATCGTAGTACACTTCCCGGCCGGAATCGGTCACTGCTGACTTAATTTTCTTGGTAATAACCTTTGGTGAATCCAGCAGGGCAATGGAGCTATTTTCTTCGCCAGATTTGGCCATTTTCTTGCTCGGATCAGTCAGGCTCATTATGCGCCCACCCGTATGCTTAGTGGGAATATAAGGTTCTGGTACGCGCAACACATCTTCACCGTAGCGGTTGTTTATTCGCTCAGCAAGGTCGCGGGCCAGCTCCAGGTGTTGCTTTTGATCTTCGCCCACCGGTACTGCATCAGTATCGTAAACCAAAATATCAGCTGCCATTAACACAGGGTAAGTGAACAACCCAGATGAAACAGTGGTTTGGCCATGCGATTTCTCTTTGAACTGAGTCATTCTCCGCAGTTCGCCTATATAGGTGAAGCACCCTAACAGCCAAGAAAGCTCACTATGCGCCGGTACATGCGATTGCACAAATACGGTAGCTACCTGTGGATCAATACCGCTAGCTACAAAGAGCCGGGCAATATCGAGTGTGCGGCGGTAAAGCTCCTTTGGATCTTGCGCAACGGTTATGGCGTGTAGATCCACCACACAAAACAAGCACTCCGCCTCGTGCTGAAACAAAGCAAAGTTGCGAATAGCCCCCAGGTAATTGCCCAGTGTCAGCTCTCCGCTTGGTTGTACACCAGAAAAAACTCGCTTCACATTGTTGCCTCCATTCCCATAGTTACCTTGATAAAACAAAAACGCCCCGTTCCAAATCTGGGACGAGGCGCTACTCGCGGTGCCACCCATCTTGGCTATGTTAAACACAGCCCACTCTTAAGCTCCTGTTAACGGTGGAAATCCGTCAGCTGCTACTAACGCCTAAGCGCTTTCGCATCTGATACTCGCGGGCCCATTCCCAAAACCTTGGTGCATCGGCTTTCAGCAAACACCGACTCTCTTTAGCACCTACAGCAAAGGTACTCTCCCCGGTCATCGCCTTTTTTATTTTATATACTCTTTCATTATTGTAGGTGAACCAGCATCAAAAGTAAAGCAAGGGACTAACCTCACCAAACAGCCTTTACTTCAGCAAAGCGACCACTTTATCAATCTCATCTTCACTGGTAAAAGCGTGCAATGATAACCGCAGAGCGTAAGGGTTCGGAATCCAACGGGTAATTACCTGATGCTCTTGCCATAACCACTCTGCCATCTCTTTCGGGTCGCGTCCAGCAAACTGTAGCGGCAACAAACCTGTCCACAATTCCGGTTTTGTTGGCCCCAACACTTGGCAACCTGGTATCTGCTGGAAAACTTGGCGGGCATAGGCGGCTAAATGCTGAATGCGGGCAAATATAGAAGCAATGCCACCCAAAGACTCTACCAATTCAATTGCTGCCTGCCAACCCACCAAAGCGGGCGTGTTTAGCGTCCCTGCCTCGTAACGACGAGCTGTATTATGCAATAACCCCTGCATATCTTCGCCAGCAGCTGAAGCCCAGCCCACTCGGCTGGCGGCCAGTTTTTCCATAACATCGCGGCGAATATATAGCGCACCAGTACCCAGCGGACCCATCATCCACTTTTGACCAGGCAAAGCATAAAAATCGCAACCTAATTCTTGTACATTAATTGGGATGTGCCCCGCTGCCTGCGCACCATCCACAACTACCTTGATGCCATGCTTTGCTGCTAATGCACTTACTTCCGCCACGGGTAATATTGCCCCACTGTTCCAGGAAACATGGCTGATACATATTAAGCGTGTGCGCGGCGTAATGGCCTGGGCAAAATCATCAGCAGTTAATATCCCCTGCCGCCCTTGCAGCTGCACCACTTTAACACCGTAACGCTCAGCAATATACTGCCAGGGTAACAACCCAGAAGTGTGCTCTAAATTAGAGGTGATCACTTCATCGCCCGCTTGCCACTCAGTGCCTGATGCCACCGCCCCAATTCCATCCGATGTGCTGCTGGTGAGGGCTACTTCATCCACACTGGCACCAATGGCCTTAGCTACCGTTTGCCGACACTCCATTATTAATTCTTTCATGCGACCATATATATTAGGCGCAGCGCCACCTTTGGCGGTGATCTCCTGTAATAATCGTTCTTGCGCCTGCAGTACAACAGCCGGAGTAGGCCCTACCGAACCACTGTTGAGGTAGGTCACTTTGGCGAGACATGGTATTTGCTGACGTAAAGCGTTAAGCTCCATTTAATGCGCCGCCTTTCTTCCATTCACCTTCATTGGCTAGTTTATAATGTTTTTGTTTCGTTAACAATGGCTTACTACCTTCACCATTAGCGGGCAAAACAGGATCATATGCTTATTTGCAGAACCTATTGGCATGTGATAAGGCAAGGAGGCGCTCATTGAATTACATAAAGGATTATACCTACCGTGGCTGGCGCACTTATTTGCTCGCTAGTGTAGCAGTTTTGCTCCTATTCATTTACTCACCGCTAGGATGGGCTGCCACTTCACCACAAAAGAACGCTTTCGCCGCTATAGACTGGCCCTTACTAACACCAAGCGTAACCGAAGCCGTTTCCGTACCAACGCACTCCAGTTACATCCAATGGATTCCACAGCAGCAAGTATTGCAAGGTAATTTACAACTGCAAATATCCACTACGCTACCGGTATCTAATTTGGCAGTGAGCCTGAGCGCCACCGTATGGCAAATGGTATGGGATCAATCAACCGGCAATTATCTGGAGTTACCACATGCCGCTATCAATGCTTATAGCAACGAAGTGCTAACCGCAATTGGTACCCCGCTTAACCTGCCTTTCACTGTGCAGCTACCCTGTGAACCAGGCTTCTGGCAGGTGGTTTTTACAGTATCGCTTGCTACTCCAAATTGTGAGGTGTTCACCAGTGAGCGGGCCTACTACGTAGCTTATTACCCGAGCGCTTCTCCAATGCCAGGTGAAAGCTTCACGGTAGCCGTACTACCCGATACACAATACTACGCTCGCGATAACCCCGTTATTTTTACCCGGCAAACGCATTGGTTAGCCGAGAATGCCCAGCATCGCAATATTAGCTTGGCAGTGCATATGGGCGATGTTACCAGCAGAAACACTACTGACGAATGGGAGGTCGCCCTCGCTAGCCTGGGATTGTTGTGGGATACGGTGCCTTTTGTCTTATCCGTTGGCAACCACGACATTATTGGTCCCGCCGGTTATGTGCGCCAACATACATTGATAGATAACTACTTTCCCACCGTTACCTTTCCGCATTTAATAGGCACATTCACTCCCGATGAAATCAGCAACAGCTACCATGTTATTCAACTGGCTGGCGTGCCCTACTTGGTCCTCGCTTTGGAATTCGGCCCCCGCGACGAAGTGTTAACCTGGGCTGAGCAAGTGATATCCGCTCACCCACATCATAAAGTGATAATTATTACCCACACCTACACTGGTCCCGGTGGCGTACGTATCAGTGCAACTAATAGCACCGCTAGCCCCCAGTTTTACCTGCCGGAGCTGGCCAATGGCAGTGTGAACGACGGCGCACAAATGTGGGAGAAGTTGATTCGTCAGCATGCTAATATTCAATTGGTGTTGAGTGGCCACATTGGTGTATCGGCTATCACCTACAACTTGGCCCGCGGTGATCATGGTAACCTAGTTTGCGAACTACTAACTAATTACCAATGGGAAGCGAACGGCGGCAACGGGTATTTAGCCCTGCTGCAGTTTACACCAGTAGGCGAACTGGTTGTACAGGTGTACTCACCTTATTTAGACGAGTATAAAGCCAGCAAAGCACGGCCCGGTTTTAGCAATCAGTTCATAATTGATCTGGAGAGCGGGGAAGTGAAGCAGTTGGCACCTGTATCGTTCGTCAACTAGTACCAATGCTGCTCTTTCTGGCCCGCACTTTATCTACCCGCCAACGATCCATGGAAACTACCTGGTACTCCCAATCGTCATATGTAATGGTGTCACCAGGCTCCGGCAGACGCCCGAAAGTATGAAAAATCCAACCACCCAATGTGCTGACATAATTGCTAGGTAAAGCGGTCTCTAGGAGTTCGTTAACTTCATCAATGGCGAGGCGACCGTTTAAAATGGTATCGCCATCCATAGCTACTACAGGTTCATCTTGATCAATATCGTGTTCGTCGTGTAAATCGCCTACAATATTTTCCACCAAATCGTCTAATGTAACCATCCCTGTAGTAGATCCGTATTCATCGGCTACAATGGCCGATGAAATGCGCTCCTTGCGCATTTGTGCGAAAAGATCATCTACTGGTTTGGTCTCAGGTACTAAAAAGGCTTCCCGCATTAAATGTCGTACCGTCTGGGTGGAAGCGTTAATTTTGGCTGCTAAAATATCTTCTATGTGAATTACACCGATAATTGCTGAACGGTCTTCCTGGTACGCTGCCAGGTGATCTGTGTTGTATTTCACCATCATCTGTGCCGCTTCATCTACTGTAGCGTCAATATGTATGGCCGGTAAATCTAACCGCGGCGTCATAATATCTTCAGCAGTGGTATCGGCGAACTTAAATACATTATGGATTATTTCGCCTTCAGCTTCTTCCAAAACACCTTCCTGGTGCCCGAGCGATACCATTGAGCGAATCTCTTCGGCTGTAACTAAGCTGGTGCGTTCCTGACTGCCAAAAAGGTGCAAAAACACATCGCTTAACCAGGTGAAAACGGATATAAGCGGTAACAAAACCACACTTAAAAAGTGTACTGGTTTAGCTGTAGCAAGCGCTATTTTCTCTGTGAAGTGCACTGCATAAGATTTGGGGATAATCTCGCCAAACAGCAGCACTAATACGGTCATAATTATGGCCGCAATACCAGTGCCTTTAGGTCCCCACCAAGAAATAGCCAACGCTGTAGCAATAACGGAAGCGGCGATATTTACAATATTGTTGCCGATCAACAAAGTGGTCAGCAACCGATTAGGATTGTTCAGCAGCGCTTGCACGCGTTTGGCGCGGTGATCACCCTGCTCAGCTAAAATATGAGCCTTCACTACGCCTAAGGACATCATGGCGGTCTCTGTCGCCGAGAAAAACGCTGAACATACTAGCAAAAAAAACAGGGCCACAACAGTGGTGGTCAAAAATTATGCACCCTCCTAAAATAGTGTTAGTACCAGCTACCACTGGACTAAGCGAACTTCCTGCAAAGCTTTTAAATTAATTAACTCTTCCCAAGCTGCCGCAGATAACGCTTGATCAATACCTACCGCCATTACTGCTAGCTTACCTGGTATTTTCCGTCCCACTTGCATAAAGCTGATGTTAATGCCATGCTTACCTAATGCCGTACCCACCTGGCCAATAATTCCGGGTTGATCTAAATTGCGAGCTATTATCATCTCGCCTTGTGCTTCTACGTTTAAATGATAGCCATCAATAGCTACTAATCGGCGTAACCCTTTTTCGGTTAGGTGAGCCGATATGCTATGCTCACCATTACTCCCGTAGGAGCGTATGGTCACCATATTGGTATAACCGCTAGCTTGCGGGCGACGCATCTCGGAAATGATAATGCCCCGCTCTTCGGCCAACATGCGAGCATTAATGTAGTTCACCTCGGGCGCTTGCCCTGCTAAAATTCCGCGCAGGGCACTAGCAGTGAGGGCTTCGGCATCCACTGCGGTTATATCGCCATCGTAAATAAGCTCAATGTGGCTGTAACCACCAGTAAATAAATCGGCAAAAACGCAGCCAACTCGTTGCGTTAATTCTAAGTAACCTTTGTTATCTTGTTGCAGGCCGCGTAAATAGGGACTGTTCACCGCTGAACGTACAGGTTGTCCAGCCAATGCGTGTAAAACAGCATCTACAACGTCAATAGCTGCTTCCGTTTGGGCTTCATGAGTAGAGGCACCCAAGTGCGGTGTTACTATTACATTTGGATGGTTTACTAAAGGATTGCCTTGCGGCGGTTCCTCGTGAAAAACATCAAGAGCCGCTCCAGCCACCCGACCATCGTTTAAAGCGGCCAGTAAGGCTGTTTCATCCACAATGCCACCGCGGGCGCAGTTAATAATGCGCAACCCAGGCCGCACACCTGCCAGCTCGCCAGCGCCAACCAAACCCCTGGTTTGTGCCGTCAGGGGTGTGTGCACTGTTAAAAAATCAACAGCGTTGCATACCTCGCTTACACTAGCTAGCGATACACCTAATTGGCGGGCTCTTTCGGGTGATATAAACGGATCGTAGGCAATTACCTTCATATCCAACGCCTGTGCTCGTCGGGCTACCTCGCTGCCCACACGACCCAAGCCCAAAACGCCCAACTTTTTGCCGGCCAATTGCACGCCCATATATTTGCTTCGTTCCCACTGACCTTGCCGCAAGGAAATACAGGCATCGGGAATATTCCGGGCCAACGCCATCATCATAGCTAGCGTATGTTCGGCTGTAGAGGTGGTATTAGCTTCTGGTGCGTTCACCACCAAAATGCCCTGATGGGTGGCGGCTGTCACGTCAATATTATCTACGCCCACCCCCGCCCGGCCTACCACTTTCAATTTGGTAGCCGCAGCTAGTAAGTTTGCATCCACCATGGTATGGCTACGAACAATCAGAGCGTGGTATTCACCTATGCTCGCCACCAGCTCAGCTGCGCTCCACTTGGTTTCCAGCGTCACACTAACACCGGGTTCTGCCTCCAGGCGTTTTAATCCAGCTTGATCTATGTTCTCAGTTACCAGTATTTTTACTGCCAACGCAACCACACCTCCTGTGCTGCACTCACACCAGCTCCTAAGCGCTTAGCGTAGCCAGCTTTGGCTAGGAAGACTTCAATGGTTCCTAAAATGGCCAGCATCTCGGCTGGTATGGCGTAACCCATATGACCTACGCGAAATACGCGCCCGGCCAGGGAATCTTGTCCCGATGCAAGTACAATGCCCGTTTCTTTGGCTAGCTCTTTGCGCCAAGCCTCCAATTGCAACCCCGCTGGAGCTAGTGCCGCAGTGACCGTGACTGAAGCCCATTCTTCGACTACAAACAAAGGCACACCCGCTGCGGCTAGGCCGTGCCGTATCATCTGCTGCATAAGTCGGTGACGCTGCCATACATTTTCTAAACCCTCTGATCGTATTAAGCGTAAGCTCTCTTGTAGGCCAAATATCAACGAGACCGCTGGAGTGTACGGTGCTTGTCCGTTATGCACGCCCTTGCGGTAACGAAGTAAATCGAAGTAAAAACGGGGGCTGTTGTTATTTGCCATCTTATCCCAGGCTTGTTGTGAAACCGCCAAAAAAGATAACCCCGGCGGCAGCATTAAACACTTTTGCGAACCGGTAATGGCAACATCTACACCCCAGGCGTCGGTGCGAAATTCTGCTCCGCCCAGGCTGCTGATGGCATCGACCACAATTAAACACCCAGCTTGCTGGCATATGGCGGCGGCACCAGCAATATCTTGGCTAACGCCCGTCGATGATTCATTGTGCGTAATAAAAAGCACTTCTGGCTGATGCTGCGCTATTGCTGCTGCTAGCTGGTTCGGATCGACACCCTGCCCCCAGGGGACAATCAACTCTTTCACATCAGCTTGGTACGTACGGGCTAGTTGGCTCCAGCGTTCACCAAATTTACCCGCTACCACCGCTAACACTGGTCGACCTGGTGCCACTAGGTTGGCTACCGCTGCTTCCATAGCAGCAGTACCCGATCCGGCCAGAATGAGGCAATCATTCTCCGTTTGGAATAGGTAGCGCAAATCGCCTTGTAAAGAAGCAACAATGTCGGTAAACTCCGTGCCCCGATGGCTGACCATGGGTTGTTGCATAGCCTGCAGCACAGAAGGTGGAATGGGAGTAGGGCCAGGTATGCGCAAGCCTAACTCTTTTTTTATCATGGGTTGACTCCCTTATGAGGCTGGCTCAATGCGCTCGACGCCACCCATATATGGGCGCAATGCCTCAGGCACTGTTACCGAACCATCTTCATTTTGGTAGTTCTCCAAAATTGCAGCCAAGGTACGGCCAATGGCTAACCCAGAACCGTTTAGGGTGTGTACGAACTCCGCTTTCTCGCCAGGAGCTGGTCGGAAACGCAGGTTAGCCCGGCGGGCCTGGAAGTCTTCAAAGTTCGTGCACGAAGATATCTCCACGTACCGCCCGTAACTGGGCATCCATACCTCGGGGTCGTACTTTTTCGCATCCTTAAAGCCTAAATCGCCAGTGCACATCTGCAATATTCGGTAAGGCAACTGTAGTCGGCGCAATACCTCTGTGGCCTCTTGCACCAGTTTCTCTAATTCGTCATAGGAGGTCTCTGGGGCGACCAGCTTAACCAGCTCCACTTTATCGAACTGGTGCTGACGAATTAAGCCCCTAGTGTCGCGTCCGGCCGAACCAGCTTCTGAACGAAACGAAGCTGAGAAACCAACGTAATACAAGGGCAGTTGCTCAGCTCGCAGAATTTCGTCGCGATGCAAGTTGGTAAGGGGTACTTCAGCAGTGGGAATAAGGTAATAATCGGTGTTCTCCGCCTTAAACATGTCTTCGGCAAACTTGGGTAGCTGAGCAGTACCTATTAAGCTGGCGCTATTAGCTAAATAAGGGGGGAGAATTTCAATATACCCATG
>CAYMKM010000073.1:0-9125 GCA_964390985.1 uncultured Clostridia bacterium
AGTCAGCATGTTACTGACGGTGTTGCTCGCTTGTCCAGTGTTTGGACAACAATGGATCGTGGATGGTAGCTTTTCGCTATATGAATCTGATCCTGCTATGGCGACATGGATATGCCGCAGCAACGAACTGTGTTATGCTCCCAATAGAGGTCGGCAGGGTGCTGGTTCAATTGGCACCGGTGCCGGCAGGTTACTTTCTGAACAAGATTTTCAAGATGAATTGTTACAGCCTTTACTGTCGCTTACGCCTGGAAAAGAGTATATATTATCGGCGTATGCTCGAGTTGCTTCCGGCAGTGGCCAAGCATCTATTGGCATCCGGCAAGAGAGTAGTTACCCTCGTATATACCGCAGCCTTACCAGCGAGTGGGAGAGAATAGAAATGGCATTTATCCCAAGTGCTGGTTGGGCTCAGGCTGTATTAAGTGTTTCCGCAGGCTGCGAAGTGTTATGGGATGATATCACCTTACAAGAGAGCCATGCTATCTCCGCTAAGCTGGCTGGGGAATGGGAAGGTAAGCTAGCGGCTGGTGAACTTATTTATACTGGTTTAGTTGTCGATGCCCGTGGTACTGGCTTAGAGCGGGGCATGAGTCCTAAAATACTTGATGAATACGGCAACTTACTATTTGCCGGCGTGGGTGCTTCGGGCACTCAGTTAATTAAGGATGGGCTTGTAGCTTATGTGCGTAGTGTTGATGATGCCGCTAAGCACTCGCGCATGCGGGTATGTGAGGAGTATCCTTTGCAGTTGCCACTGGTGATTAGTGCCCAAAAGGCAGTGGGGTATCCGCAAGCCTACTTTCCAGCCACCGCTGTAGTGGTGGGTCAAGCTGATGCCAGTTTAATAAGGGAATCAATTCAAACCTACGATTTCTTGGGTCGCTTTGCCATAGTTTTTGTCGTAGATTAGCATGAAGGCACGTGAAGGGCGGTCGCAATTTCTTCCAGTACTTGCGGATGCTTTTCCTGGGCACTGGCACGCCGTAAGCTCGCAAGAGCTTGGTTAGTACTGATTTGCCCTAACGACCAAGCGCAGGCACCTCGCACCAAGGGGCTGGCATGTGAATCTAGGTTATTTATTAGAACGGGAACAGCTATTGGATCACCCCAATTGCCTAGGGCTATAGCTGCGTTGCGTTGGAGAACGTTTTTACCCCGCCAGTTTATGGCACTGTTACCAAAACGCGCAGCAAATGTATCAGTACTCATGTTTAGCAACTCCAACAGGTTAGGCCAAGCGACATCGGTTGTTACAGGAGGGCGAAAGGAAGTCTCATTAGCAGCGTGGTTAGCCGGGCATACAGCTTGACAAGTGTCACAACCCCAAATGCGTTGGCCCAATAATGGCCGAAGCGAGAGCGGTATTACACCGCGCATCTGGGTAACGTATGATAAGCAGCGTTTCCAGTTAGGCGATGGCGCGCTGAGCACTTTGGTTGGGCAAGCGTCAATACAACGGCGGCAAGAACCACAACCTTTATGAGAGCAGGGAGAATCGGGTTCCAGCATGGTGGTGGTTAGTATTTCGCCCAGCATTACCCAAGAACCCACCTGCGGCACAATAAGCAGGGAGTTTTCGCCCAACCAGCCTAGGCCAGCGCTGGAAGCCAACGCTTTTTCGGTCAAGGCGTTATTATCCACGCAAATGTGGTACGCGGTGTCAGGATCAAGCGTTTGCAGAAAGAGGGCCAATTCAACCAGCTTTTCGCGTAGGGCAACGTGGTAGTCGTCTCCCCATGCATAACGAGCGACGTAACCAGTTCCACCTGGCGATGTAGGCGGTTTTGGCGGGGTTGCAGTAGGCCAAGCCACGCATATTACTGAACGGGCACCAGGCAGCAGATCGATAGATGCCGCACTGGTTACGCCAAAATAATTGAGGCCGATGGATGCGGCGAATGCTTTTAATTTTGCTTTTAATGGCATAAGCTCACTCCCGGTTAAGCAGCAGCTATCACGTCAGTTTATCAGTTACTAACGAGGAGTGCAACTTGTGGGCAGTTTACATACATACCGAGGATTTGTGTTAGATCCTTTTCAGGTGAAAGCCATTGACGCTATTGAAAAAGACGTTTCAGTATTAGTTTCAGCACCAACAGGAACAGGGAAAACATTGATAGCTGATTACGTAATAGAACGCAGTTATAAAGCTGGTCGCAAGGTTATCTACACTGCCCCCATTAAAGCGTTGAGCAATCAGAAATATAAGGAGTTTAAGCGATTGCTCGGTGAAGATAATGTCGGCATTCTTACTGGAGATACAGTAATAAACCCGGAAGCATCAGTCATGATCATGACTACCGAGATCTTTCGCAATTTGTTACATCAAAATGCCCCTCGACTTCACAATGTAGCGTATGTGGTGTTCGATGAAATTCACTACATAGACGACCCAGCACGTGGTAGCGTATGGGAAGAGAGTTTAATATTCAAACCCGCTTACATGCGCTTTTTGGGATTATCGGCAACCATACCCAATGTTAAAGAATTAGCCCGCTGGATTAGTAGTGTGCAAGGCGAAGAAATCTGCATAGTACAACACTTTGACCGTGCGGTTCCGCTAGAGCATATGTTGTTTGAAAGCGGAAGTGGATTATGTACACGCGCGCAAATAGTTAAGCGTTGGCAGCGGTATGCCAGCAAATTTGGGGTTAATTCCTCTGGGAAACTAGCTGGCACATTCCCTGCAACCAGTCATCTTGATCTACTGCACGCACTGGATTATAGTTACCTTCCCTGCTTATTTTTCGCGTTCAGTCGCCGTCGCTGTGAAGAACACGCATACCAATTAGCCGAGAGTACCGATTATTTGAATGCGGCTGAAAAGGAGCGAGTGCGTTCCGTTATTGAAGAGCAGCTGGCTCGTCATAACGCTAGTGGTGGGTTACGGATGAAGGCGATGGCACAGTTACTTGAAAAAGGCATTGGTTATCATCACGCTGGCCTGCTTCCGGTAGCTAAAGATATTGTTGAAGAGCTGTTTGAACAGAAATTGATATACGTCTTATACTGCACAGAGACATTTGCTGTTGGTCTAAACTTTCCATGCAAAACAGTATGCTTTGACTCCACTACTAAATGGGATGGGGTTAATTTCCGTTCCTTAAGTAACAGAGAGTACTTTCAAATCGCCGGGCGTGCCGGCCGCCGCGGCATCGATGAACAGGGTTATGTGATAACACTGGCCGATTTAAACCACTACATACCCGAACAAGCACCTTCTATGCGTGAAGATGATGTAGAACCGTTGCAAAGTCGCTTCAGCCTTAGTTACAACACAGTACTTAACCTGGTGCATAATTATCATCAGGAAGAGATTGAAGATATTTTGCATAAGAACTTTGCCACATACCAAACGACGGAGCAGCGGTTAAAACTGGAGAAGACAAAGGAGCAACTGAAAAAGAATCTTCAACGCATTAGCAGTTGTGAGCGTATGGATAGCGATAATTGTCCCGTGCAATACCTGCGTAAACGCGACCGGGCGAATGAGCTAAAAAAGAGAATAGCCCGTCGGTTAGCAAACCATGATTACCAGGCGATAAAATCACTTCGTCGCCGAGTGCGGGAGATAGAAGCGAATTTACCATCTGAGGAGTATACTTGTTCCAAACAGCAGATGGCAGTCTGTCGGGCTAATTTGCGACAATACCGTTCAATTAATAGCCAGTTGAAGAGGGTCTACTCCCAACTGCAAGACCTTTCCCCAGCCGATATCTACGTGCGGGAGTTTCAAGAGAAGAAAGCATTGTTGAGCGGGTTAGATTACTTGCGTGACGACAAATTGACAGCACGAGGTTTATTTGCCGCACAAATAAACGGGCAAGAATTAATGGTAACAGAATTGTTTTTCCGCGGCGTATTTCACGATTGGACGGAGAGCGAGCTAAACGCGTTGGCCGTCTCGCTCGATTATGAACCGCGCAAAGGTGAGGGCAAAGCTCGGCAGCACGTTTTTGACGAAGGATTAGTGCGTAGAGTGATGGCGCTAACACAGCAAATGGAAGAGACCTATTTGGGTTATTCAACCACTCAATTAAATGTTCACTTAGCTGATGCAGCTCACCGCTGGAGTGAAGGTGAGCGCTTTGCTGATATTCTGCAAGAATTAACAGTTGATGAAGGTGATTTGGTATACGCCTTCCGGCGGGCGCTAGATATTTTACGGCAGGTACGTAACGCGGCAGAAGAGGATACAGTTTTACGCAGCAAACTACGAGCGGCAATGGAACGTATGGATCGAGGCGAAGTATCAATATTGTTATGAAAACGGCCTGCTTATTGCCAAGGAATTAGCTTTAGACACGCCGAAATTTGCCCGGAACACGCCAACAGAATAGGGGGAGCGTTTTGCTTGCACCTGTAAATCAAAGAAAACCAGCATGGCTTTCCAAACGGTTGCCCGATGCTCAAGATTTAGCTCGCATGCGCCAGCTTTTAGGACGTTTGCACTTACATACAATCTGTGAGAGCGCTAGCTGTCCTAATTTAGGTGAATGTTGGCGTAAAAACACAGCTACCTTTTTAATTATGGGCGATATATGTACCAGACACTGCGGTTTCTGTAACGTACCTTCTGGGGTTCCCTCAGCGCTCGATGAAGAAGAACCAAAAATGGTGGCCGAAGCGGTTAAGTTATTAGGTTTGCGGCATGCTGTTATTACTTCAGTTTCACGCGACGATCTTTCTGATGCTGGTGCAGCTCATATTGCTGCTACCATAACGGCAATAAAAACAATTTGCCCTGATGTAACGGTAGAGGTGTTAGTGAGCGATTTGGCTGGGCAAGAGGATAATTTAAAAGTGGTGTTGGCAGCCGCACCTGATGTTTTTGCTCACAACTTGGAGACTGTACGTAGCTTGCATAGGCGCTTGCGTCCGCAATACTCGTATGAGCGTTCACTACAGGTTTTAGCGCGCAGTAAGCAATTAGCGCCTGATATTCGCACCAAATCGAGCATAATGGTCGGATTAGGTGAGAGCGATGAAGATGTACTCGATTCTTTCACCGACCTGCGCGTTGTCGATTGCGATTTTCTCACTATAGGTCAGTATTTGGCACCGTCTAAGAAGCATATGCCAGTAAAAGAGTACGTACACCCAAGTGTTTTTGCCCATTATAAACAACAGGCCGAAGCGATGGGCTTTAAGCATGTGGCCAGTGGTCCATTTGTACGCAGCTCTTACGACGCTGCAGCAGCGTTGGCTGCATCTAGTTGATACGAAAGGAGATGCTAGTTTGGATAGATTCTCCACCTACATATTGCAACCTGGTTTTCGAATGCATGTTTTACCTACAGACAAATTCAAAACGGTGCGCATGAAGATGTTTTGGCGCTGGCCGCTATCTGCACAAAGCGCCACCAGCGTAGCCTTACTCCCTATGGTGTTGCGGCGTGGCTGCGCTTCATTGCCCAGCAGTCGTGAGATTGCTGTTCATATGGAGAGTATGTACGGTGCTAGTTTTGCCACTGACATAACAAAAATCGGCGAAACACAGCTAATCGAGTGGGACCTAGAGGTAGCTGACAACAACTACCTTCCTGAAGCACCTGATCTCCTGCGTGCTGGTCTTCACTTTATTAGGCAATTGGCATTGGAACCTTTACTAGAAAATAATGCATTTAAAAGCAGCTATGTTTCTACCGAGAAAGACAACTTGCGTCACCGCATTGAGGGATTGTTCAACGATAAACCCCGATACGCGCTAACTAGGTTATTCTCAGTTATGTGCAGTGAAGAACCATTCGCTATCCCTCGTTACGGTCGGTTGGAGGATATAGAAAAGATCACCCCCGATTCTCTTTATTCCCAGTACGAGAATTTGCGGGATCAAGCTCCCATTGATATTTATATCGTGGGCAATGTATCGCCTGAGTCGATTCAAACTATGGTTAATGAAGTTTTTGCCAATACATCCAGACACCTAATTCAAATTCCTGCAATCAAACAGAAACCGGTTAATAGTGTCCGCCATAATGAAGAAGCGCAGGATATTAAGCAAGCTAATTTAGCAATTGGTTTGCGTTCGCAAATTGGGTTTGCCAGTGATGATTACCCCGCATTAATGGTTTATAACGGGGTATTAGGGGCGTTTCCTCATTCCAAGTTGTTTGTGAACGTGCGCGAAAAGCATAGCTTGGCTTACTTTGCTTCCAGTCGGTTAGAGAGTACAAAAAGGTTGCAGTATATTTTAGCTGGCATTGATTCGAGCAAATACGAAGAAGCGCTGAGCTTAATTCAGGCTCAGCTTGACGATACTCGCGCTGGGCGTTTCAGCGATACCGATTTATCTGCGGCGCAAAAGAGTATAGTGAACGGGTTGCGTTCCTCACAAGATAACGCAGGTTACGTCATTGATGCACATATGATCGGTTTAATAAACAACCGAGAACGCCAACCTGATGAGCTAATTAACGCCGTAAAAGCAGTCACCGCAGATGACGTCGTACGGGCTGCTAGGCAAGTGCAACTGGATACCGTCTTTTTACTACGCAGCACCAGCGGGAAGGGGGGCGCTAGTAGTGCAAAATGAGACCATTACCAGTGATATTTTACGAGAGACCATACATACGCAATTGATTGATCCGGGTTTACGAGTGTTCGTATTGCAAAAGCCGGGTTTTCAAAAGCAATATGCCCTGTTTGCTACGCACTATGGATCTATCAACACACATTTTACAGTGGCAGATGCTGATGATCATATTACAGTGCCTGAAGGCATCGCCCACTTTCTTGAGCATAAGTTGTTTGAGAAAAAAGATGGCGATGTCTTTCATAAGTTTGCTGCTCTAGGCGGCTTTGCCAACGCCTATACTACCTATGATTTAACGGCATATCTGTTCTCTTGTACGGCTAATTTTCATGAGAATTTGGACGTACTATTAAACTTTGTTCAGGAACCGTATTTTACTGAAGCCAGCGTAGAAAAAGAACAAGGTATCATTGAACAGGAACTACGCATGTATGAAGATGAACCTGGTCATAGAGTATACCTTAATCTTTTGCAAGCCATGTACCACAATAATCCGGTCCGCATTGATATAGGTGGTACGGTAGAATCTATTCGCAAAATAGATAAAGACCTACTTTACCAATGCTATAACACGTTTTATCATCCAGCGAATATGGCTCTGGTTATTGTGGGTGATATAGAGCCAGCAGCGGTGTTTAACCAGGTAGCAGATAATTTGTCGCGGCATGCTTACAAATCGCTTAATAAGCTAGTGCGCGAACAACCATACGAACCGCCGCAGGTGGCAAAAGCGCGTGTGGAGGATCGCCTTGCTATTTCCCGCCCTCGCTTGTTAATGGGCTATAAAGACACTATTGGGTTAGAAGGGCGTAATATGCTCCGCCGCGAGCTAGCTACTGCACTAATGTGGCGTATTGCTTTGGGGCGTAGTTCCTCTTTGTATAATGAGCTATACGATACGGGTCAAATTGACGATCGGTTTTTCACTCGTTATACCAGTGCTCCTAGTTACGCTTTTTCCCTGGTAGGGGGCGAGACAAACCAACCTGAGCAGCTTTTGACAAAACTGCAGCAAGGGTTAGAGAAGATCGCAAAAACAGGCTTAGCAGCCAGCGATTTGGAGAGATCGCGGCGAGCGGTTATTGGCCAGTTTTTAGATGCCTTTAACTCACTGGAGTTTATTGCTAGCAGTCTTGTCAGCCATTATTTCCGGGGCACTTCTTTCTTTGATTATATAGAGGTAGTACAAGAGCTTACTATCGACGAGCTTAATCAGCGGCTAAAAGAGCATGTCGCTACAAATCAAGCTGTAGTATCACTCCTTTATCCGTATGAAAAGGGGGAGACGGACGAAGGCGCTGAGTAAGAAAATACGGCTGCGGCAGGAAGCTGCAGCTTGGCGAGATAGTCAGGCCAACACCTGGCGAGAAGAACGTTCTGCTGCTGCTTGGAAGCTATTTTTTGCTCTTCCAGAAGTAGCAGCAGCGCAAACCATTATGTTATACGCCTCGTTTCGCAGCGAGTTGTGTACCACAGCGGCTATGCGTCATGTGTTAGCCATCAATAAGCGGTTGGTTTTACCGCGGGTTGTGCCCAACAGTCGCCTATTGCAGGCCTGCCTGGTAAGTTCGCTAGATCAACTGCAGCATGGTGCGTACGGTATACTTGAGCCCGCAGCTGACACTCCCATTTTAGAGGTCAGCGATATTGATATTGTAGCGGTACCTGGTTTAGCCTTTGACCCTGCGGGGTATCGGTTAGGTTATGGTGCCGGTTATTACGACCGCTTTCTGCCGGCGTTGCCCAAAGACGCTTTGGCGCTGGGCATATGTTTCGCTGGTCAAATGGTTACTCGTGTACCCCGACAAGCTACCGACGTGCGTTTGTTGTGCATGGTTACAGATGAAACAGTGATACGTCAGCCACGTTATATGGCACCTGATCGCAATTATGAGTGTTATATGATAGATCAAAACCTACACGAGACACAGCGAGTAGTAACAGCTTTGCCGAAAGAAGCGTCTGTTATCATTCTGCCAAATATAAGTGACCAGGCCGCTCTAGAGATGTTTATCCATCAACAGCTGGCTATTAAGCAAGTAGCTGCTGATGATTGTCTGTTAATTTCTGATGACCAGGGTATAGCCATCGCAGCCGGATTAGCTGCAGGTACGGAAACATTACTTTTTGCTGAAACAAGTTCTTTAGAGCAACCGCCGCATTTTGTTCTCAATGCCTGGAAGGAGAGGGTGTAAAGCGTGAATGTGAGCGAAGTAGCAACCCAACTTAGCGAGGTATTGCACAAAAACATACAGCACTTGGACGAAGAAGGGCAAGCCCTGCGCAGCGAACGTCACGGCCTACTGTTTGCTAATGAAAAATGGCAAGTGGATGATACTGAACCACTATCATCATTGATTGATCATACCAATTTGCGGCCGGATGCTACCGCTGATGATATAGCCCGACTATGTGCACAAGCAATTCAATATGATTTCCAGGCAGTGTGTATAAACTCTGCTAATGTGCGGATAGCTGCCCAAGCGTTAGATCGCTCACAAGTGCGCGTGGCAGCTACTGTTGGTTTCCCGTTGGGGGCGGTGTATCCAACAGCAAAAGTTGTAGAGGCATTGGCCTGTGTGGCGCA
>CAYMKM010000074.1:0-9090 GCA_964390985.1 uncultured Clostridia bacterium
ACTAATTGAACACATGGATTACAAACAAATGAAAGAATGGCCCGAGCTCACAGCCGCATTAGGTGAAAACGCCAGCGTGTTTTACCTATTAGTAGCCCTGGCCATAGTACCACGCATAAAAGAATTATACGGGCGAAAAATGGGTGTACCAGAGGATATATACCGCGACAGTTGTCGACAAATAGCTTGCTTTGCAGGTAACTATGCCAACATGAACAACGGAGCGCTGGGTATTACTTTAAAACAGCTTTATTGGTTGCGCCACTATTTGGCAGCACGTTTGTTTCGCGTTGGCCGTTTTGAGTATATGATCAGACCTTTTTTTGGTGGTGCACAGGTTTATCGATCCAAAAAAACCAATGCAACCATTGCCTTAGCACCGGATGGTACACATTATAACGCCGATGGCTATGTGGCAGATGATTGGGTAGCGCAAATTCAACAAACTGATGATATGGTGATTGGGTATCCAATTTCTCCATACGGCATGGCCATTCGCAAACAGGTTCAATTGCCCTTGAATGAATGGGAATGCGTGTTGAAAAAAGATGATCCTATTTTGGAGTTGCACATTCCCGAAGGTGGTTCTATGCACCTTGACGCTTGCCTTGATTCTATGCACCGGGGAGTAGCGTTTTTTCGCCAATTTTTCCCGAATGAACCTTTCCAAGCTATCGCTTGTTTATCATGGATATTAAACAATCAGCTGCAGGAGATAAAACTATCTTCAGATAACCTGGCCCGCTTTCAAAGGGAGCTCTATCTGTTCCCCGTTAAATCCAACGGCAAAGATGGGTTATGGTTCATTTACCTCCAGGACCCCATTGATTTAGCTACAGTACCACGTAACACCAGCCTACAACGGGCGGTAGCTGATTTTATACAAGCGGGCAACACTTGGCGGGGCGGGGGTATGTTTTTCCTTACTGAAGACCTAGATCATTTGGGTGAGCAGCATTACCGTAACAACTGGCCAGTAAAGGTGTGAATGGCACACTAAGCTATTACCAAAATAAGTGTGCCGACCACTACTAACGCCGCCCCAAGAAGGCCCATAGCCCCTGGCCGCTCTCCCAATAACAGCATGGAGAGAACAATAGCCACAACTACGCTTAAACGATCAATAGGCGCTATGCGGCTTACTGGGCCTGCTTGCAGGGCACGAAAGTAGAAAATCCACGAAGCAGCACCTGCCGCTCCAGCCAACGCAATAAATAGCAGCGGCTTGCCTGAAATACCGGCAAAATTCACTCGCTGGTTGGCTATGGTGACAATAACCATCATAGCCGCCATTATAAGGCTGCGTACCATGGTAGCAGTTAGTGAATCGATCCCTTTAACGCCGATTTTGCCAAAAATAGCTACCAATCCGCCAAAGAACGCCGCCAGCAATGCATCAATAACCCATCCAGCCATATAGCTCACCTACCTCTAATCCCTTTACCTATATAATGTTGCCTGTAGAGGCGCGGCATATTAACTTCACTGGTAGCAGATGAGTACCTTCTTGTACTTGCTCCTCTTTATTAACTATACTAGCTAGCATCGCGGCAGCCTGTCCACCCATTTGCCGCAATGGAATGCTAACGGTGCTAAGTGACGGATACAAGTAGCGACTGAGCGGTATATCGCCAAACCCAATAACTGAAATATGTTCGGGTATCCGCCAACCAGCAGCATAAATGGCTTGCACAGCACCAAACGCCATTTGATCGTTCCCGGCGAACACCGCTGTCGGTATGGATGTACGCTGCAGTAGCTTTTGCATAGCTACCAAACCACCTTCAGGCGTGAAGTCGGCGTGGATCACCAGCTCCGGCCGATATGCTACACCATAATCGGCCAGTGCTCGCCGACACCCTGCTAAGCGATCTTGTACAGTGGTCAAAACCATTGGTCCCGTAACTATAGCTATATTCCGATGCCCTAACTGCAATAGATGGGAGAGTGCGGCATACGCTCCCCCCTCGTTATCCGGTACAATACTGGGAAAAGGTAGATGGTGCCGACCAATGAGCACCACCGGAGGCATAGCCGTAAGTAAAGGTTGTAGGTGCTGATCCTCTTGGAAACCGGCACCCATAAAAATGATGCCATCTACTCTTTTCTCTTGCAAAACCTGCAAGTAATGTGCCTCACGTTCTGCATCACGTTTAGTGTATGCCAAAACAACGCTGTATTCGTTATCGTGCGCCCACTGATCAATGCCGCCAAATATTTCGTGGTAATACGGGTCGCCCAAGTCGGGCATTAACACACCAATGGTTTGCGTTTTATGCGTCACCAGGCTGCGGGCTACTGCGTTTGGCTGGTAATGCAGCTTGGCTGCTGCTTGTAGCACCCGTTCTCTTGTGGTATCCCGTACCGATTTATGGCCATTTAACGCCAACGATGCTGTAGATACCGCTACCCCAGCTAGCTTAGCCACATCACGAATTGTGCAGCTCAACTTAGCCCTCCCGCTTTTTCGCCTTTAACTGCTGGGCCTCCGGCCGTTGTCGGTAAAAAGTGTCCAGCGGAAAACAGCCGCTCACCAGGCCTTTGCGTGGGGCGGTAGTGCAATCGCTAAATGTGCGGCAGATACTTTGCTTCACCAGCTCCCGGCCGGCTAATACATCCAATGGTAACGTTGGGTATGCCAAAACCATACGTCCTATGCCCACAAAATCGGTCCAACCATCGCGCACAGCAGCTTCCGCTACTTGTGGCAAGTATTCTTGCAGATAAGTGTAGGCACTACCCACAACGGGCATATCGGGTACAGCAGCCTTTATTTCCCGTACAGCTGCCATTTGCCGAGCTACACCAACCAACGGATCTTCCGGGGGTTGGTAACCATCGCTAGGCGGAAATAGCGCTGGTCGCTGAATATGCGGATTATAATACGGACTACCCGCTGTGCAGTTCACCATAAACACACCCAAATCGCGCAACATGCGTATAAATGCGATAGGCTCGCTCAAATCCATCTGTAGTGGGTCTTCCTCACTCATGCCAAAAGCATACAGATGTGGCAAAGTGTATTGCTCGGCCACACCACGCCCGGGGCGCCCGGGGGCGGATGTAACCGGGTCAGGCCGGAACGGAAGCAAATCAAAGGCAGATAAACGCACACCTATCAGTAACGCTGGGCACTCTCGGCGAATACCAGCAATTATTTCCCGGGCCAACCTTGTGCGTCCGGCAAAATCGCCACCGTAAGCCCCTGGTCTGGTGCGGGCGCTTAAAAACTCGTGCAGTAAATAGCCGTGGCAATGCTTCACATCTACAAAGGCAAAACCGGCTTCTTGGGCGAGCGCTGCCGCTTGCACATAATCGGCGATAAGCTGCTCTAGTTCACCATCGCTGAGCAACGCTTTATTGTCATCTGGTGCTATACCGCAACGATTATCCAGCACCGGATGATGAAAGGCAATGCGCGGTTCCAGCTGGTCTTTTTTGTTCGGTCGGCAATAGCGGCCCGAGTGGGTGAGCTGCAAACCAACCAATAAACCCTTAGTGCTACCGCAGGATCGCTTGTGTTCGGCCTCTAGAGCCTCCCGTAGCTGTGCCAGGGCACCTACTGTATTCTTATTCAGGCATAATTGATTGGGGTTCGCCCGCCCATCGGGGCGAATGGCTACAGCCTCCCCACCCCAAATGAGCTTAGCACCGCTGGCACCAAAGCGTTGCCAACGACGCACCGTTAGTTCGCTAGGCCTGCCATCAACAGTGCCATCCCACCCTTCCATTGGGTGAATGCACCAGCGGTTTCCTATTTGCACCGAGTCAGTGCAGTAGCTTTGAGCTAAGGCAAGCTCGTTAGGAACCGGCATAGGATCTGTCAACGGTAGATCTATATTTAACTCCTGCAATCGGGCGAGTAAACCATTACTCCTATATAAGCTAGCTATAGTTGGATAATCGGCCATCTACTATTCTCCTTATGCTCTGGCGAAGGGCCAAAGGCGTTATTATTAACTCCAAAAAGTGTAATACGGCCTGCTCTCGATTTGCCGCCAAAGGTATAATGCCAGCTCACGCAGGTGGTAATCGCCCCACAACGATGATTCCGAATGCGATATTCTGCTGCCAGCGGGAACATGATCCCAACCATTGGGGCGGTGATAAATACTGTGTAGCAATAACCCTTGGTGTTGCGGGTCTTCGCTTAGGTAGGGATCTTGCATTAAGGTTTGGCCAATTAATAAGCCTGCCTTGGTATATTTATCACCCTCTGCCCGATCATTCATGGATAAATAGCGTCCTAAGCGAAGCAGCCCCTGTGCGGCAATGGCTGCTGCTGAACTATCTACCGGTTCATATTGATTATAAGGATCAGCAGGTTTATTTAGGTAATCTCCTAAGTTCTGTAAACCGGGCGCACTAGTATCCCAATACGGAATACCATCGCTAGGTGTGTTTTGTAGCCAAAAATCGGCGGCGGCGCAGGCAGCCTCAAGCATAAAAGCCACCACTTCGTCTTTTGTCGTAGCAGGTATGTTAGCCACCCCAGCGGGCGGTTCAGCGTTGTAATAGGCCGTTGGTTGGCCCATAGTTTTGGTAGCAGCCTCCACTTCATCGGCGGTGATACTTTGCATAAACTCCAAAAGCTCTGCGTAACCAGTTATTACCCAGGCTAACCCCCGCGTCCAGGTGCTAAAAGGCGAATACCCTTGTTGGCTGCTAGGACAGCGATAACAGCCATCGCTCATGTTAAAAATTGATTCATGCGCCACTCGCCCACGTTGGTCATAATGGTCACGCCCGGAACCGTAGTACACATTGAACATAGCTGTGGTGCGAGCATGCTCTATTAGCCGCCCTAGTAATGAAATGCGCCGGTCACCCTCACCTTGTAGCACATGGCCTAGTTGGTGAGCTATGGCTAGAATACGCAGTGTACGGATAGTATCGGCAAACAAAGAGTGCGGACCATTGAACGATTGTATGTAACCGCTGCCATATGCCGTAGGCGACCAACGAGCTGCCTGCACAGCACCGGACGCCCGTAAAGCCAGCTCATAAAAGCGCAACTCCCACTCGTTATGTGGGATACTCCCTGCCAACATGAGGCGACGCAAATTACCATAAGTGGAGACGTTATTGAAACCGTGATCATGCACGCCGGTATGTGTGGCATGCGCTGCCATATGTTTTAACGTTTGGCTACGTCCCATGTCTAGGTATTTCTCTTCACCAGTGGCATCAAACTGCAATATAGCTGAACCAAACAAAAACCCTTGTGTCCATTCTGTCCAGCCGCGTGAGGTGTAACGACCGTTGACGGTGTACACAGGCGTTCCATCAGTATCTGCTGTTTTATAGATGAGGTCGATTTTTTGTGCTGAAAGCTCGAGTGTCCTTTCTACTGATGTTCGTAAACCTAAAAGAGTAATAGCTGGGTTTATATTCACAGACCGGCCTCCCCTTAATTCGGTTATCGAAACGTTTCGATGCACTGGATATATATACGTCCTCGCTTTAGCATGTTCCTCCTAAAAATGTTCATATTGACCGCCTCTCACTAGCAGCGTATACTACGATTAAACGCACACTTAATCGTCACTACAGCAACAGCAGCCTGCTTATGAGGAGTGGTTTAATGCTGCAGCATGAGAAAGCCAATAACGATATCTGCTCAAATTATGAGCCACATACACAAAGAACCAGTCGTCTGCGGGATGAATTGTTGCGTGTAGCAGGTTTATCGGAACTGTTTAGAGTCTTGGCTGATGAAACCAGGGTGAAAATTTTACACTTGATCTCTTTGGATGAGCTTTGTGTATGCGATATAGCCGATACACTGGAAATGAGCATGCCGGCGGTATCGCACCATCTGCGGTTGCTGCGTACAATGCGGTTAGTGAAACTCCGCCGTCAAGGCAAAATGGTTTACTACTCATTAGCCGATGATCATGTGTTGCAGTTAATTACCGTGGCACAGGCTCACTTCGAGGAGGATCGGTAATGCCCGCTAGTACACAGGGGAATACACTACAACGTTTTCATTTGCAAGGGTTAGATTGCGCCAACTGCGCCATGAAAATTGAAGCTGCCTTACGTGAAACCGAAGGTCTAGAAGCGGCTACCATCTCCTTCGTAACTAGCAGCATGCAAATACCACCCGAACGACTTCAGCAAGCTGTTGCTGTTATCAAAGGCATTGAACCGCATGTGCAGGTGCTCGAAAGCAAACCTTCTCCACAGCAACGCTACGACATATGGCATAGTCTACTGCAACAACGCACCGCCTTTACCCGTATTGGTTTGGCCCTGTTACTGTTAATATTAGGCATCTTCAGCGAGAAGAGTCTGCATAACAAACCATATAGTTATATTGAATATGTGCTATTTCTCAGCGCCTACTTGTTGGTAGGTTATCGAGTGCTTTATGCCGCTGTTCGCAATATTTGGCGTGGCGAATTTTTCGATGAAAACACTCTCATGAGCGTGGCCACCGTTGGTGCCATTGCTATTCATCAGTTACCTGAAGCTGTAGCTGTGATGCTCTTTTACTCTATTGGCGAAGCTCTGCAAGATGCTGCCGTCCACCGCTCCCGCCGCTCAGTCTCCGCTTTGATGGCGATCCGGCCCGATCAGGCTCGGGTACTACGTAATGACCATGAGGAAATATTACACCCTCAGGATGTATGTGTTGGCGAAGTAATCAGCGTTTATGCTGGCGAGCGCATTCCCCTGGATGGTGAAGTAACACAAGGCGATTCTTTTGTCGATACTTCCGCTCTCACCGGTGAATCGGTACCAAGGCATGTATCAGTATCGCAGCCAGTGTTAGCTGGTATGGTTGCTACCAGCGGTTTGCTCTTTATTAAAGTGAGCAAACCTTACAGCGAATCATCTCTGGCTCGTATCTTGCATCTGGTGGAAGAGGCGAGTGACCGCAAAGCGCATACCGAAAAAATGATCACCGCTTTCTCACGCTATTACACTCCGGGGGTCGTTGGTGCTGCTCTTGCCTTAGCCTTTATTCCACCGTTGCTATTTGGCGCAGATTTCTCTACCTGGTTATACCGAGCTCTTATATTGCTAGTTATATCTTGCCCATGTGCTCTAGTGCTCTCTGTTCCTCTAAGCTACTTTGGTGGCATTGGCGCTTGTGCCCGGCAAGGTATCTTAGTAAAAGGAGCCAGCTTTCTGGATACATTGGCTCGGTTAACTACAGTGGCCGTAGATAAAACCGGCACCCTCACCAAAGGTACTTTTAAGGTGACCGCCATTCAGCCTAATCCACCATATTCAGCATCTGAATTGTTAGCGCTGGCGGCCAACGTAGAAGCAGCTTCCAACCATCCCATTGCCGCCGCCATACTAGCTGCTCATAACGGTTCTGCCGCTGCCCACGCACTGGAGAAACACGAAGAGCTACCCGGCCGCGGGGTGAAGGGCCGCTACAACAGCACTGTGATTTTAGCAGGTAACGATCTGCTTATGCACCAGGAAAACGTGGCTCACTCCGATGAAGTGTGCACTACACCGGGGACTGTAGTTCATGTAGCTGTTGATGGTCAATATGCCGGTAACATTATTATTGCCGATGAACTACGGCCTTCCGCCCCCACCATGGTAAGCGAATTGCGTACGCTGGGTATCGATCACATAATTATGCTCACTGGTGACGATGCCAGTGCGGCGAAGGTGATTGGCCACCAACTTGGCATCAGCGAATTACATGCCAATTTGCTACCCGCCGACAAAGTAGCGTTAATGGAAGCATTAGCCGCTCGCAACACCCCTGGTAAAACTGTAGCGTTTGTGGGCGATGGCATAAATGATGCGCCTGTGCTCAGCCGGGCTGATGTAGGTATAGCCATGGGCGGGTTAGGCTCAGATGCTGCCATTGAAGCGGCTGATGTAGTAATATTGGAAGATAATTTAACGAAGCTACCCACAGTAATTAAGATTGCCAAACGCACACGAACGTTGGTTTTTCAAAACATCGCTTTCTCCCTGGGAGTAAAGGGATTGTTCCTCGTCTTAGGGGCTGCGGGTGTTGTTACAATATGGGGTGCGGTTTTTGCCGATGTAGGCGTTTCGCTGTTAGCTGTACTTAACGCCACCCGCATTTTACGCTTCTCTCCCGGCCAAAGAACCCGCATGAGGTGAATTATGAATATCTCGGTCGCTTTTTTAGGAACAGCATCAGGCTTGCCAGTGCACAACAGATGTGGACAAACCATCGTACTCACAGTACAAGCGCCCCATAAAACGCGCTATTATCTGCTTGATGTGGGCGATGGAGCCAGCTCCTTGCTAGCTAAACATGGCTTCGATCACCGCCTTATCAGCGCCATCTTTATCTCCCATATGCATGCCGATCATCACTGCGGTCTGGCTCAAGTGCTTAAAACCAGTATGCATTGGGCCAAAGAAGATGCTTTAACCATTCTGGCACCTAGCGAAGGGGTAGAACCTTTAAGAGCGTATCTTACAGCTAGCTACTTAATCCCACCTTTACTGCGTTACCCTATTCAATGGATCCCTCTGGCCGATGACGAGGAGCATACCTTATCAGATGATGTAACCATACACATGTATGCTAATACCCACATGGCATCCTTTCACTGGATAAGCGAGCAAAACCCAGAGGCTTACTCACACTACCAATACGAAAGCTACAGTGCTGTTCTACAGGTGGGAGAAAAGCGGTTAATATACGCTGGCAACCTGCAAGGTGCTTGTGGCTGCGATGAATTAGCTAAGCTGTTCACTATTCCTTGCGACCTGTTCATTGCTGAAATGGCTCACGTTTACCCTAAAGAATTAGGCCGTTTTCTAGCTGGGAAAAACATCACACGTACAGTAGTCACCCATTTCAACCCCAAATGGGCTAAATATACGGATGAACAAATACTCGAGCAAATTCATGAAGGTGCAGGTTCTATAGGTATCACCGGCGAGCTGCTTTTAGCCCACGATGGCCAGCAGGTTGACGTATCATAATTTCCATAGTGGCAGTGGGCCATAGCCCTGAGTTCATAATATAACCAACCCCATTTTCTACCCAGCATCTAACCGGGTGCATACAGGGTGAAATCAAGCGGCCATTTTGCACGGCAGGGCCGAGAGCTGGGCGTTCGGTCAGCTGGC
>CAYMKM010000075.1:0-3662 GCA_964390985.1 uncultured Clostridia bacterium
AAGAAGCGGAAGCAAAACAAATGCTACCTCCCCTCCAACCTGCGATTAGCTAGGTTGTCCTTTTCAGGCCATCAAGAAACCTACAACTACTCGTCATTCTATAACCGCCTAAGTAATAGTGGCTAAACGCCGCCAGCCATATTCCATGCCACTCAGACTCATACGATCAACCCGATGTGCATTTACTGCACATAAATAACCTTACCCCCTAAGAGGAAATCCTCAGTTGTAGCGCTAAAAGCAAGGGCCTGTATTACAGGGGTGAAACCTTTACCCTTATTTTTAGCGCTACAGCTGAGAAAATTAAAATAGGGGGTTTGTTTTCGGTTCTTTATACCCATGTACCTAAACAAACGTCTACATTGTAAAAATGGTGCCCTTCCCATTTTCCAAAACCGCATCTAACTGGCAAAGGGAAAGCGAGATGCAGTTACCATTTCAATATATCTATTTAGATAACGCCTAGAACTGGGCGTTCGATAGATAGGCAATTATATTTATGCTCATGAATTACTTAGGACTGATTGCTTTTGGTACACTATGTACATCATGGGCGTTCCAGGTCACCCGGTTACATATTGTTCCCATCTAAGTATCGTTGGTGTTCTCCGCACACACATGAATTGTCCTGACGTTTGATTTTAGCGCTAGCCATCTTAAGCTGGGCATATACATAACAAACGACTTCCAATGCTTCGCTTTTATTCTCCGTCTCATTCCAGCTGTAAGGTCTAAATATCGCTCAGCAAAACCAGCTAATCCATCGTGCATGCTTTGCGCAAGTAACCAGGCGCTTTCTAACGCCCAGCTCAAACCTTCCGCCGAACTAGGGCTAATCCAACCGCCAGCTTCACCAATCAATGCCGCTTGCTCCGTCGCATATAAAGATGGATATACCTTCTTCGGACGCAAGAGTAGCGTACCATGACGCCGTAAATGCGTAGAAAAATCATAGCCATACGCTATTAGCTGCTTTTTTATGCTGGTGAAACTGGCTTGAACTGCCGGGCCTGTTCCTGGCAAGGCCGCACCAAAAATCAACTTGTTTTCTTTGGGAATGGTCCATCCATAGAAATCGGTACATCGAGAGTCGAAAATAGCTGAATAATAAGGTAGCGGATTGACGGCTGCAAACCACTCTTGTATGGCGATGTAAGTGCGATATTCCCGATTATGCGGAAATAGCATCTTACGCACCTGCGAATTTGCCCCATCTGCTCCGATTATTGCTCGTGCCCGTACTGTGCGGTGAGCATTTGCTCCCCGTAGATGCAAAGTAAAACAGCCTGTTGTATCACGGCTAACTTTTTGCAACAGGGTTTGATCTTGTTTATGTACAGTAGATGGCACAAGAGAGAATAACCAGCGGTCAAAGCGGCCTCTATCAATATTGATATAATTGCGTTGGTAATACCTTTCTAGCTTTTGCGGTAAGTCGATGGTACGCACCACAAACAACTGAGGACCAACCAGCACCGAACGGGGAATTCCCAGACCTAACCGGGCCAGCATGCGTTGCGCATCGGGTGCTACCAGACCGCCACAGCATTTATCGGCACCAACTTCTATTGTCTCCTGCATTAAGCGCTTTTCGAGCAACAACACATTAAAGCGTCCCGCAAGCAACCGAGCTAAAGTGGCACCAGCTGGACCCGCCCCCACGATGGCCACATCGTACACAAAGTATTCCCCCTGATTAAACATCATCTAACCGAGCTAGGGCGAGGAAAGACAAGTTGGGACAGTTTCTAACCGATCCCCCACCTGAGTGCCGCTATTGGCCAATGCACCTGCTGGCAACTCCAATACCCAGTTCGCTCGCCGCACATAAGGGCCTATAGCCCAGGGACGCAAATTTGCCACACAGGCTAAAACCTCACCCTGTTTCGAAACATAAAGCACATCAAGCGGAAATCGCATGCCTATCATGTGTACCATATTACATGGCCGTATTAATAAAGCATCCGTGAAATCACGGGCAGACTTGCCTAAAAGGCCCCGTAATCGGTTAGTAAAAGACTCCGCTAGCCGAGCTTGAGGAGCTATAACCGTATCGCGAGTGATGTTGCGTACGCACACTGTTAATGGTTCTCTCACAGATGATTCATCCCTTTATCAAAATGGCGGTGCGGGCATAGCATAAACTTGAAAGTCAACTCGCATAGTAGCTGTACCAGCTGCAACCTGCACCCCGTTATACTGACAACCAGCAGGGTTACATGAAAAGTATACTTCGCCAGAGGGTGGCTGCAACACTACATTGTAATAACCCGGCGCCACATGGCCTAAGGTGTATCTACCATCATCGCTAACTACGCTGCTACCCCCGCCTTCTACCTGCACTACCCATCCCTCCGGGCTAGCTGGCAAAGTATCTACACCCTCCACTTGTACGGTACCACTTATACTTCCAGGCGGTACTTGTACGCTCCGAGTGTTAAAAGCCCCACAACCGCCCATAAAGGCCAACACAACTCCGACAATCCCCGCTGCAGCCTTTGGGTCTAAGGCCATAAAGACCATAAGTCATACCGCCTTTCACCTGCCTATCTATCCCATTCACCTAGCGCCAAATAACAAATCTATCACTTAGGGTGTTTGCCCGCCCACCACTGCGCACACTGGCTTTAACCGTATATAACCCGTTAGGCGCCGGCAAATTGCCTACTCTACCGTCCCATGGCACAACAATAGTACCAGCAGCATCTGCTGTAGCGTACAGACGACGCAACAAGCGACCACTGGCATCGCATATATTTACACTTACTTCGGCTGCTGCTGCCAACTGAATACTAATGCGCAATGGCCCTTGGCCATTCCAGGGGTTGGGATACACCATCAATCCCTGCAGCAGCAATGAAGCAGCCACTGCAACCTCCAAACGGAATACTCGCATTTCACCAGTGCGTTGTGGTTGGTAGTTATAATCTGCACCAACCTGTAATGGCACTTGGATACCCGCCACCTCATCTACCAATGTAAATTGTCGGCCAGCAGCTACCTGCGCCAAATTGGGCCAAGTTAAGCGCACCTGTTCATTACCAGTTGATTGCACAATGAAGGTCCACCTTCGTTTATCGGTGGATTCCATAGGACCCCGGATATCGGCAGCCAGCAAAGGACCATCGCTCAAAAAACTAAGCATAACCCCTTCATCTATAGCTGGTGGTTCTTCCCAATCCCAAAAAGCGTCGCACCCATCAGAAGCCCCTTGCGCCTCGCCAATGAAGTTATCTATATCGATACTGCTGCTACAGCTAGCCACTAATTGTAACTGCCATATTGGTTCTAGCGGGCGGCTCGTAGCAACTTGCATATTACTTGACGTAACCGAAGATATTGCACTAGCCTTAATGGTTTGTGTAGGCGGCGGAATTATTAAGGTTAGCGGCCGTGTCGCTTTCACCCAATACCCTTGCCAAGGTGCTAACATGGTTTGCATTCTGTAACCGCCAATGTTATTAGCACTGCCACCCGCATCGCTCACACCCGCACCCACGCTGCCGACATACCCCCACAATTCCGCATGTAACCAACCATTCCCCACCGCACTGGCCCAATCGACTGTCCCTGCGTCTGTCTGCACTTGTACATCAGCCCAGGGAACTGCTTCTAAAAATGGATGCCCTATTAAGTTCCATCCTCGCACCAAAGGTATGGGA
>CAYMKM010000075.1:3762-6952 GCA_964390985.1 uncultured Clostridia bacterium
CTACGCTACTGCATAGCATTTCGCCGGATACATCGTACCCTTCGGCGCTAATATGGTTGACGCCTACTGCCATTTCCAGCGGTGTAACCAATGTGAATGTGCGCGGCGAATCGGCTTGTAGCTGGGCGTCAAGTGTTTGCATACCGCCTTGGGCATCGGAGAACACCACACATACAGAATGTACCGCATCGCTGTGTACCTCACCTGTCACCGATAGTTGCGCATCAGAGGTGATGCTAGGTAGCGAGAAGGTGAGCAACGGCACATAAGTCACCACATTGCTTAACTCCACCAAATTACCAGCCGGATCGCACCCTTTTACTGTTAACTCTTGCGTACCCGGACGCAACAGGTGCTGTATAGCAAACTCGGCCTGTTCACTGGCGAACTGCAACGGCAAAAGGTAACCATTGAACTCCATTTTCAAATACTCGGGTGCAACCAAAGCATCCCATATGCTGCCAGCAGTTGTCACTTCCGCAACATAAACTGTACCACTAGGCAAAGGCGTTGCCAGGTTCATCTTTGGCGGCTGTGTATCCAACATAACCTCTGCACTAGCAACCGCTTCTTCACCAGCTGCTGTAGCTACAACTTGCACATGGTAACGGCCATCGGGTGCTACCCCGTTCAGTAAACGCCCGTCCCACCAGGCGTTATGTTGCGCACCTGGCTGGCGCACACCCTCCTCCTGCCGCCATATAACCGTCCCTGCCGACCCCCCAACCCCCTCCTCAACCACTTCTAGTGCCACTGTCGCTTCCTTTGACACCGTATAGTTTATAGCACAAATATCTTGGATACCGTCGTCATTGGGTGAAAAAGCCGCTGATACCTTTACATCAACTGTAAGCGGGTATATTCCTGCTGTATTCGACCAAGGAGTGGTTGCTAGCGGAGTGTAACGCACCAACCCCCGACTGGCATCATCCCGCCCATCGTAGGTGTAAGCATCAATAACCGTATTATCGACCGTATCCCACCAATTATCTGGTGCAATTATGTCTGCAGCACTATCGTTAAATATGTACCAAAATACGCCCCCGGGAGTGATCGCCAACTCCGGTTCATAGAAGAAGTTGTTGCGAGTGACAATAGCCGGACATTCGCTACGCACTAACAACGCATAATCGTTAGCTCGATCAATGCTAAAATCGTTCTCCGTTATCTGCGCCTGCGTACCCCCATTATGCATAATTGCAAAGGTGTTACTTTTAAAATCATTACGACTGATAAGCAACCCCTGCTCCGTTTCGCTATATAACCCCCAGCTATTACTGTTAAAACGATTGTATTCAACAGCACCACTAGCTTGTCGACAAAATACGCCATACTCATTAAACGAAATGTCATTTTCAGCTATATTGTGCCCCTGGCCACCTTCGAGGTAAATGCCAGTTAGATTCCATACCACAGTGCTGTTAGATAGTTGCAGTACACTGCCGGCAGCATAAATCCCCCGCTCAGCATACATGATGCGCACATGTTCTAGCACCGCCGCACCATTACCATCAAGCCACAACCCACCCCAATCGCCTATGGCACTACCCTCTGCCAAAGTGAAGGTGATAGGCGCCAGTGCACTACCCCGCGCCTCCAACGAGCCCATTACCCGCAATACAGCTCGCCGCGTATACGTTTTGGGGTTATCCACCCGGTGAAACAACACTGTAACACCCGGCTCTATTGTAAGGGTGACGCCCGTGCTGACAGTTATATCGCCACTAGCAATATACGGACTTTGCGCTTGATACCAGGTAGTATTGGTTGTAATCAACCCACTCACCACAGTTGAAGCTGCCATTTGTGCGGTTACCAACAGCCAGACCATTAGCGTAAATAAAGCAACCATCGCTGACTGCTTGCCCGAACGCACACCACTCACCCACCGATCTTCATGCTCAAGAAAAACTTCATAATGTTAATGGCCGCCGGCCCTAACAACACTAAAAATATCGACGGAAATATAAAGAAGATCAGAGGAAATAGCATCTTAATAGGAGCTTTCATGGCTAGTTCTTCTGCCCTTTGCCGTCGGCGACGGCGCATCTCCTCCGATTGCACACGCAACACCTTGCCAATAGAGACTCCTAGTTGATCAGCCTGTATTATGGCGACTACAAATGAGTTAAGCTCTGGCAACCCTACTCGTTGCGCTATCTCTTTTAGCGCTACTCGCCGCTGGGCGCCCATACGCACGCTACGCAAATAATGACTAAACTCATCAGCTAATGGGCCCTGCATTTTAGCAGCCACCCGTTGCAACGCTGAGTCGAAGCCCAAACCCGCCTCTACGCTGATAGTTAGTAAATCTACCGCATCGGGCATACACTTACGAATTTCCTTTTGCCGGGCACCTATTTTACGATCCAGCATCAACTTTGGTATAAGCCAAGCTATTAGCGCTATTACCACCAAAAACATCGGCCGACATTTTCCACCGCTTAACACCGCCCATAACGAAGGTAAACTAACAGCTAGGGTGATGCGCATGGCAATGAATTCTGCAGCCTTTAAATTAGCAAACCCGCCAGCCATTGTCAGCCTTTGCTCACAACGAGCAACATATTGCCGAGGCATATTTCGATAAATAATGGCACTTAGCTGCCCCAACAGCTTCTTTGCTTCCCAGGTTGATTCTGGTTTTGGGGCGGTGGTGGTGGCTGCTGATTGATGCCTAAGCAAACGCTCTTCGGCTGTCGGCATCAGTTGCCGACGACCAAAGTAGAGCACCACGCTAGTGGCGAATAGGAAACTGCCAGCCACAATCAGCCATAACACCTCATTACACCTCTATATTGATGATTTTTTTGATGAGTAACACACCAATCACCTGGCCAGTGATCCCTATACAAATAAAGAAGATCCCAAGCGGGTGTTGAAACAACGGCATCATGTAACTGGGATTAACTACAGATATAAAACCTAAAATGGCCAATGGCAGCGAACCGACTATCCAGCCAGAAATACGCCCTTGGGCGGTTAACGTTCTTATTTCACCCCGAATGCGAATGCGTTCACGGATAGTATGAGCGATAGTATCCAGCACTTCGGCTAAATTACCACCCACTTGCCTTTGAATTATCACCGCTGTAAACACCATATCCAGATCACTTAACCCCACCCGGTTGGACATCTCCTGCAAGCTGTCCTCAACCGTAGCACCTAGGCTCATCTCGTGCATACAGCG
>CAYMKM010000075.1:7052-8891 GCA_964390985.1 uncultured Clostridia bacterium
GACCCAGCGCCATGTGCGCGCAAGCGGCGTTCTACTGGTGATCGCCAGCGACTTACCACCTGTAATAATAACCACGCCAGCAGCGTACCCGTGAAAAAGGCGACAGCGACAAGCGTATAAGCATTCATTGCCACACCTGCGGAGGTTGAAAGAGCACCTGGGGCAACTCAATGCCAGCAGCAGCAATGCGTTCCACAAATTTGGGCCGAATGCCCGTTGCCACCAGACGACCTATCACCTTACCGTCAACTACATCCTCTTGTACAAATTTAAATATATCTTGTAACACAATTACATCACCCTCCATACCCTGCACCTCGCTAATGCAAGTTACCTTACGTGTACCATCGCGCAACCGACTTTGCTGCACTATCACATCGATAGCAGACGCAATTTGCTCCCGAATAGCACGCACAGGTAACTCCATACCCGACATCAGCACCATCGTCTCCAAACGAGCTAGCATGTCGCGTGGCGAGTTGGCGTGGCCAGTGGTAAGCGAACCATCGTGACCGGTATTCATAGCTTGCAGCATATCCAAAGCCTCACCACCACGCACCTCACCTACAATTATGCGATCAGGCCGCATGCGCAAAGCGTTGCGTACCAAGTCACGAATGTAGATCGCCCCCTTCCCTTCTATGTTGGGAGGACGGCTTTCCAAGCGCACCACGTGCACCTGACGCAATTGTAATTCTGCTGCATCTTCAATAGTAACAATGCGATCTGTAGCCGGAATAAAAGAAGAGAGCACATTAAGCAAAGTAGTTTTACCTGAGCCGGTACCACCAGAAACTACGATGTTCAAGCGTACGAGTACACAAATGGCCAGGAATTCAGCCATCTCTTCTGTTAACGTACCAAAGCGAATTAAATCATCCACCGTCAGCGGATCACGAGAAAACTTACGGATGGTAATACTAGGGCCATCTAACGCCAAAGGCGGGATAATAGCATTTACACGTGAACCATCGCTGAGCCTGGCATCTACCATGGGTGAACTTTCATCAATACGCCGTCCCAGCGGTGCCACAATTTTCTCGATAATATGCTGCACATGAGCATCATCGCGAAACTTTATATTGGTCAACTCAAGCTGCCCGTGACGCTCCACAAAAACTTGTTCCGGACCGTTCACCATCACTTCTGAGACAGTATCATCCAGTATCAGCGGATTAATAGGCCCTAAACCGGTCACTTCATCCACTAATTCAGCAGCCAATAGGTTGCGTTCATGGCGACTCAGGTTTATTTGCTCTTCGGTTAGAGTATCCTCAATGGTTTCTACAATTAACTCCGATAATGCCGCTCGAGCTGAGTTACCAGCCTCACCCGCTTGCTCAGCGGCGCTAAGCATCGCCGGATCAATAATATCCACCAGCCGTCGGTGTACCAGCAGCTTAAACTGCCGCAACGGATCAGTAGGACGGCTTTGCGCTGTTGCCGCGTAATGCCTGTATCCCTTATCGCCTGATGAAGCAGCTGCTACTGGCTGTGATGCTTGGTGATTCCCACTGCGCTCTTTTTGTACCTGAGTTAAGCGTGAAAGAATAGACATTAGCTAGTCACCCACCTAGTTTCATGCCGTTTCATCAGCTTGAACAAACTGCGCTTATGCTGAGCATTGGAAATTGGTTGTGCTTTGTCGAGCAATACATCAGCCAAATGTTTAAAGGCTCGCCCGGTTAGGCTACCCGGTTGACCCAACATTACTGGCTCGCCCTTGGTAGCAGCAGCACGCATGGCCCGCACATCGTCGGGTATGCTGGCCACCAAGGGAAGACCCACATTTCGTTCAATAGTATCGTTGTTCACCACCGCCTGCGATACAGCTCGGTT
>CAYMKM010000076.1:0-8756 GCA_964390985.1 uncultured Clostridia bacterium
CCATCGCTCAGACTTAACGGAAAACCGGCTTCATGGAAACCTAATACTGCTAACGATCTTGCGCATCACCGGCGGCGATCACCGGTTCCACCCAATGCAGCAGTCTATCACCCGTCCGGTGGATGCGCCTGTTAGACCGGAATAACGCCGTCAGACCCCGGCATGGTCATTCCACCCATCGCCCGCCCAGATGTAATTCTATTTACTCACTCGCTATTCTGAGTAACGTCTCTTTCAGGCGAGAATCATCGGGTTGCAACAACGCAATGGCACGAAGACTCAACGTGGACCTAAGGCAGCCCATCAATTCGCGCCCAAGATAATAGCCCGTTTGACTCCGGCCTTCAATTTCATACCAAGAACCGAAAAATGGACGAACAGACTCACCTTCATCAACTGCCCGTAGGAACTCCTGTGCCAGCCAAGCCCGATTATCACCGCACCACGTTACCCAGTCTTCATTACCCGATCCATCCCGCATGTGCCAACTCTCAGAGCCTACCACCAACTGCTCACAACTCTGAGCAAATCCCTCACGATATAGCTGCCACCAAGGCCCAGAGCCGTCTGCTACACCACTATCATCCCGCAATTTCGAGTGCACAAGATGACCGAACTCGTGAGCAATCAAGCCCGCCACCTTGTCAGGCTCAATCCATCCACACTCAGCCATGTTCTCTAATCCGAGTAGTATCGCTGGCGTTCCATTGTACCTAGTTGCCCAGCCAGCACCGCATCCGATGCCGACATAGATTACGAGGGTGACCTCTTCGTCGAAATCCAGCGTATTGGTAACAGCGTCCGATACTCTCTCGTACGTACCAATTATGCTGTCGTGGGCAGTTTCCATGGTATGCAATCGATCTGAGAGGTACGGAAAAACGTGTTCAGAGGCAATTCGCCTCCAGTTCTCACCTTCTCTGGAGTAGCATAGCTGTTGCTTCCTGAGTAACTCAGGACACGGTGCGAGATATTCCTGCGCCCATCTGTCAATCTGGGTGTCCAACGAGTCCGATCGCGTGCTTTCCCAAAGGCGCGTGAATCGGGGATAAGTATCTAGCAGAGTGGCCCGGGCCATCATCTTCACCTTTCCAGACCCAAACGCGGTCTAACGATCTTGCGCATCACCGGCGGCGATCACCGGTTCCACCCAATGCAGCAGTCTATCACCCGTCCGGTGGATGCGCCTGTTAGACCGGAATAACGCCGTCAGACCCCGGCATGGTCATTCCACCCATCGCCCGCCCAGATGTAATTCTATTTACTCACTCGCTATTCTGAGTAACGTCTCTTTCAGGCGAGAATCATCGGGTTGCAACAACGCAATGGCACGAAGACTCAACGTGGACCTAAGGCAGCCCATCAATTCGCGCCCAAGATAATAGCCCGTTTGACTCCGGCCTTCAATTTCATACCAAGAACCGAAAAATGGACGAACAGACTCACCTTCATCAACTGCCCGTAGGAACTCCTGTGCCAGCCAAGCCCGATTATCACCGCACCACGTTACCCAGTCTTCATTACCCGATCCATCCCGCATGTGCCAACTCTCAGAGCCTACCACCAACTGCTCACAACTCTGAGCAAATCCCTCACGATATAGCTGCCACCAAGGCCCAGAGCCGTCTGCTACACCACTATCATCCCGCAATTTCGAGTGCACAAGATGACCGAACTCGTGAGCAATCAAGCCCGCCACCTTGTCAGGCTCAATCCATCCACACTCAGCCATGTTCTCTAATCCGAGTAGTATCGCTGGCGTTCCATTGTACCTAGTTGCCCAGCCAGCACCGCATCCGATGCCGACATAGATTACGAGGGTGACCTCTTCGTCGAAATCCAGCGTATTGGTAACAGCGTCCGATACTCTCTCGTACGTACCAATTATGCTGTCGTGGGCAGTTTCCATGGTATGCAATCGATCTGAGAGGTACGGAAAAACGTGTTCAGAGGCAATTCGCCTCCAGTTCTCACCTTCTCTGGAGTAGCATAGCTGTTGCTTCCTGAGTAACTCAGGACACGGTGCGAGATATTCCTGCGCCCATCTGTCAATCTGGGTGTCCAACGAGTCCGATCGCGTGCTTTCCCAAAGGCGCGTGAATCGGGGATAAGTATCTAGCAGAGTGGCCCGGGCCATCATCTTCACCTTTCCAGACCCAAACGCGGTCTAACGCCCAAGCTCAGCGGCGGGCTTGCCGTAGCGAAGCGGAGGCAAGGCCGTCCGCTGGAGCATCTTGTTGGGGCTCATTACGCGAACTTGTGGCCGCAGAAGCGACATACCTTTGCAGCAGCCTTTATGCGTTCTGCGCATTGAGGGCAAGTTTTTTCGTCGGCTGCGATGGCCGGAACCGATTGCGGTTGCGCTTGCACTGCCCGCAGCTCGTATGTAACTGACAGAGTGCCTGCGGGCTTCACTATGAGCATGTATACGAAAATGAGGATGCCGATAAGAACAAAGCACAATAGAAGCGCCAGAAGAAACGAGCCACAGCCGTAGGCCCCCGGCGCCCATGTTTGTGCTGTAGGGAAATAGCCTTGCGCAGCCATTTTTGCAGCGTCGGCTTGAAAAGCCTCAGTTGCTTGCTGCTGGTTCCCCTTGTAGGTCTTGACGAGAATTTTTTGCTGCACGCTCCATCTCCCTTTTTATAAGCCCCAACTAACGCTTACACAGTTCTATAAAATACCTATTCTGCGGTGAGTGGCCCATATAAGTGCTGTGTATAAAATCTTATAAGGCCACCTAGTTACGTTACGATGCTAGTTCAAATATATCCCCGTGTGGATTATGATGTTCCGTATAACCCCCACCGCTACAGTGCATCCAACGGGCTGCGCACACCCCTGCCGCCGCGGTTTAAAACGTGTGTATATACCATGGTCGTTCAAACATCTTTGTGCCCAAGCAGCTCTTGTATCGTTCGAATATCGTAGCCATCGGCAAGAAGATGTGTGGCAAACGAATGCCGAAAAGTGTGACATGATGCCCGCCTAGCTATACCAGCCTGCAGAACTGCTTCTCGCACGGCCTTCTGCAGTATAGATGGATCCTGATGATGACGCCCTTGTGCACCTGTTTGCTGGTTACGCCACCGTTTTGCTTGAGGAAAGGCCCATTGCCAACCCCATTCTTTGGCGGCATTTGGGTATTTGCGCTGCAGTGCATGCGGCAATGCTACCTGACCCCATCCAGCGTGCAAATCCCCCTCGTGAATCACCTTCACCGAGCGCAAGTGCCTTTTAAGATCGGGTATTAACGAAGCAGGTAGCATCGTTACTCGATCCTGTGCACCTTTGCCATTCCGTACAATTATCTCTTGGCTACCAAAATCAATATCCTGGATTCGCAACTGTAAAGCTTCCATAATCCGCATTCCCGTGCCGTATAAAAGAGAAGCTAACAACCAATTTCGACCGTGAAGTCTGGACAACACTTCTTTGACTTCTTCGCGGCTTAAAATCACTGGGAGTCGGCGTGGTTTTTGCGCACGTACTACATTACCTAACTCACCAACTTGCCGCTGAAGCACATGACGATACAAAAATAATAGTGCACTAAGTGCTTGGTTCTGTGTTGAAGCGCTAACCTTTTTATCAATGGCCAAATGGCTAAGGAATGCATTGATCTCCGGTTCTGCCATCTCGGCTGGGTGGCGCACACCGTGATAAAAGATGTATCGCTTCACCCAAAGGCAATAACTTTGTTCAGTACTACTACTATAATGTCGAGAGCGTAAGGCTTCACGAAGTTGATCCAAAAGCTTGGGCTTGCTCTGCGACGTTTGCGTTGAACCCTGTGCCCGGTTCGACTGCCACTGCTGCCCATGCCCGAGGTCAGTAGGACGCAAAAACATCACTCCAGTGTGAACCCTCACGGCACGGCGCGAATCATGTATCCAATTGTACCTTATTTTCGATTGACAAGCTATCTATTTAGTGCGGTTTGCTTAATGATTTAAGCAAACCGCTCTTCACGCAGATTAGCTGTTGGTACACCAGCCATATATATGCCCTCTTCATAATTATTTCTTCAAACGATTCGCCCCCATGTCTTCACTGTAAACAAAGCGAAACCTAAACTAATTATTTTTGCGTATTTTCATCAACGACCTGCTATATCCCACAAATGGTAGGAACGTATAAACAAAACATATATAAAAGGCTATCATGACCGTCACAGTAATCAAGCCTAGATCAATTTCTTTTGAGACTATAGACCCTATAACAAGCAGAATTCCAAAAACAATAGCCCACATACCGTTCATCTTCTGATTCCTTTGAAGCACTTCCTCTTCTGAATCCCTATCAGTAAAAATTGGAGTAGTTCCTTCCTTTGCTCTGAAAATCTGATAACCTTGAGATATAACCACTGGATGCCAGCCGCTTGCTTCATAAAATGATAGCATGTCTTTATCTATTTTCATCTCGGCGTTAAATGTATAATCATAATGACAAGGCTCGCCTTCTTCAAAACGATATAATATCCCTTTCATCCCAACTAGATGCCATCCTTTTTTACTCATCTCTTTTAAAAGTTTGGTGTCACGTTCAGGAGTTATTGCCAAACCGCCACACAGTTTGTATTTAGCCATTGTTCTTACCTCCTAACCATTTTCCCGCTATTGTTATTATATTCTTACGATATTCATAGTTATGTTTTAAAATTCTCATTCCTTCTTCTGTGATCTCATAGAGAATCTTTGCATCCTCTTCACCCATATCCAAAATCCACCCAGTATCCTTTAACTTCTTTAGTGTCGTATACATTGTTGCCGGACCAATCTCAACAGCACCATCTGTCATGTCCGAAATCTGTTGCATTATCCGATAACCATGAATTGGTTTGAGGGTGCTTAAAAGTATCAAAAATATGCTGTCAGTCAGTTCTCCCGTTTCATAGGGACTTGCCTTTGCCATAATTCCCTCCATATATCCATGATTGATATATGCATTATATCAATCGTGGATATACGTGTCAAGCTAGCAGATGCAAACCAATATAAAGGGATGAGTAACGGTAGCGTATACCCTACGTCTGTTAGGGTTGTTCACGTAGGGCACCTACGTGAACATGGAGTAGTTAATAGACCTTTACTCAGGGAGGAAAGCAATGGTTTACAGCAAGGAATTCATAAAGCAATCTACGAGGCAACATAGGTTTTTAGCAGCTTATCCCGTCAAAAGACGATTGCACTCATTATGCTTCTTGCATCATAACTTGCATATCCTCGTCATGTATATTATTTTGTTCTGCAAAATAGTATTCTGAATGAGTCACTTACCGAGAATTATCATCGTGTCCTCGAAATCGGTTTTTAGTATGGCATAACAAACTGAATCATAGTATCCGCGCCGGACGCAATAATGTGCTTTGCGTTGTATCCCCTCAAAAGTCATGCCGCATTTTTGCATAACACGCCCCGAACCAACGTTGTCTGGGTCATGACTGGCGGCAATACGGTTTAATCCTACGGTGTTGAACAGGTGTGCAATCATTGCGGCAACGGCTTCAAAGGAGTGGTAATTATACCGTGTCAGTTTATAACTTGATCATCGATTTCACGTTCGGATTATATTCCTTCATCCTCATCTCGCAGAGTAGTTCTTCAACGGAAGAAAGACCAGCCACAATGCAGAGTATGAGGCATATAAGTTCAGTCTTTCTTATTACCATAAGATATGGCACAGCAAAAAGCGCTACCCCCGTCATTTTATTCAATATGGTATGCAACGAGGTATACTGCCGAAATTTTATTGTACCAACTATGTATGCAGTTACTCTTATTAAAGCGATCCATGCAATAGCGTGTGCGCTCCAGATGGATAAGTCATTCGCTATTGGTGGTATTATTTTTATTGATACTCCCATAAAAAGTAACATATCCGCAATGCTATCTAACATGGCAACAATTCGGCCATCGGTATTTAGTTTGCGTGCTATTTTTCCATCGATTACATCGTAAAACCGCAATAGGTATATATAAGAAAAAACGAAGTTGAAAAAGGAACGGTGGCTAACAAAACAAATGCACCAGCTATTCTACTTCCAGTGGTTATATTTGCTAGGTATCTGTTGCACACAATTTCGCACCTTGATCGCAAAGGTGCTCCTCCATCTGTAACCTTTACGAATGTCCCCTGTTTTAATATGTCCTTCAGCAGATGTGTTGTTCAATTCTTCTAGTTTGTCCTATGCTAACATAACTGTATCTTTCATCAATTTTATCTACGATTTATCGGTTATGATTATAATTACTTCCCCACCCTCTCCATCAACACTACGCATTCCACGTGCGCAGTGTGCGGAAACATATCCACTGGCTGCGCTTCCACCACGTTATAACCGTTATCCATGATAATGCGCATGTCACGGGCCAGGGTGGCCGGGTTGCAGGAAACATACACCCACCGTTCTGCTTGCCAACTGCAAGCTGTGGCTAAAAATTCGGCATCGCACCCGCTGCGAGGAGGATCCACCACCACAACGTTGGGAGCATTACCCTTTTGCACTAATTCGGCAACAATCTCTTCTACCCTACCAGCATAAAAGCGAACGTTGGAGACATTGTTTAGTTGGGCGTTGATTTGGGCATCGTGCACTGCTGCTGTTTCTTCCTCTACACCCCAAACTGCGGCCGCACCCGCTTGAGCTAAATATAGCGCTATGCTGCCGGTACCGCAGTAGGCATCCAATACCTTAGCATTATCATCAACAACGGCATAGCGAGCGACAACCTGATATAACCGCTCCGCTTGCATGGGATTAACTTGAAAGAATGAGCGAGCGGAAACATGAAAAAGCAGCGAACCGCCACCAGTGTGTAACCTTTCTTCTATGTAATCGCGACCCCATACAGTTATATCCTCTGCGCCCATAATGCGATTGCCTGACTTATTATTAATATTGATTGTTACCCCCACTAACTGTGGCATCGCTTCCTGCAATTTGGTAATCAGAGTCGGTAAACCGGCTAGATTCGGTTGCTGACAGACAAAAGTGATCAATAACTGCTCGCTATGAAAGCCAACTCGCATAACAACATGCCGTAACACGCCTCGACCAGTGCGTTCATCGTATATTGACCCTAGTGTGGGTAGGTGTTTATCAATAATAGCCGCTGCCCGCCCAATTAAAGGGTGCACAATATGGCAACCGTCTGTAACCGGCACTAACTCGTGCGAGCCATAGCGATAGAAGCCTAACGCTGGCTTCCCTTCATACATACCTACGGGAAACTGCGCTTTATTGCGGTACGCCCATTGCCGCGGTGCCGGTATAATAGAACGTATCAGCACTTGGCGTATACCACCCACTCGGGCTAGGGTTTGCACCAACCGCTCTTGTTTCCAAGCCAATTGCGCCTGGTAGTTCCATTGCTGTAATTGGCAACCGCCACAGCGACCGAACTCACTACACATTGGTGTTACACGCTGAGCGCAACTGTGTAGCACCTTCAGTAGACTAGCATGGGCATACCGTTTATGTACCTGAGTCAGTTTAACCTGTAGGTGATCGCCGGGAATGCCACCAGGCACAAACACGGGTCGGTTAGCATAACGGCCCACTCCCTCGCCAGCGTGTCCAACATCATCTATGGTGATATCAATAATGCTGCCCTCCTGCCAGTTATGCATAGTGGAGGGCAACATGGTCTTCACTTTAGTGGTCTTTTGCTTCACTTAGGAAACCGATCTCCTTTGGGTCATATTAAAGCGTATGTAATCTGCAAGCTCAGCAATCATAGCTGAGTTAGTGGGAATTTTGGTCCACTTCGCTCCAGAGCGCGTGTTCAACTCTTCCTGACAGCCACGCTCCCACCAAGCGGTTAATACATTACGTATAGCCGCCTCCACTCCGCCTGCAGATGATTGGTATTTATCAGCCACCATGGGATAAAGCCGTTTAGTTAATCCGCCCGCCAAAAGTCGATCATCTTCCAAAACCATGTTTACTGCATCGCGTAAATATAGGTAACCTTTCATATGTGCGGGCACACCTATCCGGTGTAATAGTTCTGTAATACGTATTTCCATTGAATCGCGATTGTTCAATACCGGGTTGGATAATATGGGGGCTTTATTATTCATTATAGCATCAGGTTCATCGGCAAATTGCCGCACCCGTTGAGCTAGAATCTCCAGGTTAATAGGTTTTACCACATAATAATCAGCACCCAAATCGGTTAATCGATTCATTATCTCTTCACGGCCCAAAGCAGAGAGCACTATTACACGCGGACGTACCTTTAAGTTCATGTGGCGCAGTTGCTCTAATACTGCCATACCATCGATCCTTGGCATGGCTATATCTAATATAACCACATCAATGGGTAGAGTGCTAATAGCTTGCAATGCTGCTTCACCATCAGCAGCAACGGCCACTACCTCCATGTCTTCCTGCTCGCTTATGAAATCGCAAAGTGTCTGACATAACTCAGCATTATTATCGGCTATGAGTATACGAACTTTTCCTGACTCCACTATTAGAGGCCTCCTCCTACCTTCATTTTTCCCGTGTTGGCGAATTTGGCCTCTCTTTCTTCCGCCTTGACGGTTTTCCCTTTTATGGGTAGTAAGGTTTTGTAAGCATCAATTTGCTATTGGCACTTGCGAATTATTATCTGTATCCCAGGATGTGGGGATAGCAGGTTTTTCTTCATCGAGTTCAGCATCTACTACCAGCTGCTGGCCATCATCAACCAATGGAGGAAGCAAAACTAGTTTTATAACTTCATCCATATGACCAACTAATTCTATGC
>CAYMKM010000077.1:0-8721 GCA_964390985.1 uncultured Clostridia bacterium
CGAACATGAGGGTAATACTGGTTTTGTGCATGGTAGCCAAAGCTACGTCGGCAAGAATTACACCAATACCGCTGCTTGCCGTTACGATGACCGTTTTTTATTATACGATCCGAATTACAGCGAATGCACATGGTCGGATACTCAATGTTTGTGATGGGTGGAAGCTGCATTAGTGCACCTCCTAACCCACACGAGCATCCTGGCTACATAAGTATAGCATATCATACATGCGTTCGATAATTGAGTGAATTGGAGATACCACACCATATGAGACAGACCAAAAGTGAAAAAGAACACTACTCTGGTTCGCCGCAACCGCAGCCTCAGCTACATCCGCATACTAAATGGTGGGTGCTGCTGGCCGTGGGCATCGGTTCCATTATGTCTCCTTTAGATGGCAGCGTAGTGAATATCGCCTTGCCAGTGATTACTAAGACCTTTGGCACCACCATCACAATAGTAGAGTGGGTCTCCATGGCCTATCTACTAACTATTAGCACCTTGCTGCTCACATATGGTAGGGTGGGCGATATGATTGGCCATCGTCAGGTGTATTTGGGTGGCTTCGTGGTATTCACTTTCGGATCACTACTTTGCGCTTTCGCCTCCGGCATTAACATGTTGATAGCTTTTAGGGTCGTGCAAGCCCTGGGCGCCGGGATGATGATGTCGGCTGGTCCGGCCATCATAACGGCGGCATTTCCCGCCAGCGAACGAGGTCGGGCACTAGGTATTAACGGTATGATGGTAGGCCTAGGCTTGGCTGCTGGCCCTGCCCTGGGCGGAATTTTGGTGAAAACACTAGGCTGGCGCTCCATTTTCATGATAAACTTACCTATTGGTATGTTGGGTATTTGGTGGGCAGCGCGGGTGCTTCCCATCGCTATGCCACCAACCCGGGTGCGTTCGTTTGATATACCCGGCGCCACATTGCTCAGTGCCGCTCTATTCCTCATCTTACTGGCATTGAGCAGAGGCCAAGCATGGGGATGGCATTCACCGCTGGTTATGGGGATGTGGGTGGTAGGGGCACTGCTATTTGTCCAATTTATTCGGGTGGAACAGCGGACAGCTGACCCTATGGTAGATCTTAGCTTATTTCGCATTCGCCTTTTTAGTGCCGCCAACGCCAGCGCACTGCTAAACTTTATGGCCCAATTTACTGTTACGTTCCTTATGCCGTTTTATTTGCAAGATACCTTGGCCATGCCACCCAACCAAGCGGGCCTGGTTATGCTGGCCTTTCCAGCCACAATGCTGGTTATGGCCCCCATCAGTGGCAGCCTCTCCGATCGCTTGGGATCATCGCTGCTTAGCCCCTTAGGTATGGCCATTGTGACAGTGGGGTTGTGGTCCATGAGTCAGTTAAACGCCGCCTCTGGCAGTATGGAGATATTTGGACGCTTATCATTGATAGGCTTAGGTTCTGGGTTGTTTCAAGCACCCAACAATAGTGCCATCATGGGCAGTGTATCGCCAGATCGGCTGGGCATGGCTAGTGGTATGCTAGCCACAATGCGCAATATTGGCATGGTGTTGGGTATCGCCACCAGCGGGGCAGTGTTCACTATACGCCAAGCCTATTACATGCAGGCTGCCCCTGCCTTAGTTGGCCCTGCTGCTCAGTTGGCCGCACTGCAAGATACTTTCATGGTAGGCGCCGGCTTCGCTATGTTAGGCGTATTGGCAGCCTTGGTACGAGGGAGATCAACAGGAGGTAGGGCATGGAGGATATCACTCAGGCCGAATGGCAAGTAGAACAGGAATGGCTACAGCATGTACTCACCGTATTACGAGCTCGATTAGCCGATGTACGTCAGGTAGCCGGCTCGCACACTAAACAAGTCCTCAGTGAGCGCCGCTCCATGTGGGAAGACGCGCCTCGCTTCGTTTACGATTTCGATGATGCCGTTGAGCTAGCCCAGTTGCAAATCGAACTCAACCGTACCGAAAAAGACGCTATCTACTACCGACAATTAGCCCTGAAACTGCAACGCATGGAGGATTCACCTTATTTCGGCCGCATCGACTTTCGCCCCCAGGGCAGCACAGACCCCGATTCCATATACATTGGCATAGCATCGCTGCATGAAGAACCATCCGGCGATATTGTCGTACATGACTGGCGGGCACCCATCTGCAGCTTGTTTTACGACTCCGAAGTGGGGCCAGCCCAGTTTCGCCTGCCATCAAGCCAAGTGCAAGGCGATGTATTACTAAAGCGGCAGTACAAAATAGAAAAAGGCCAACTCCAATTCATGTTTGACACCAGTTTGAAAATCGACGACGAATTCTTGCAAGAATTGCTCGGCCGCAACGTCGATGAAAAGATGCGTAACATTGTCACCAGCATTCAGCGGGAGCAAAACAAAGTGATTCGCGATGAGTCGCACCAGGTTTTAGTAGTAGAAGGCCCAGCCGGTAGCGGCAAAACAGCCGTCGCTTTGCACCGGGCGGCGTATCTTCTATATCGATATAAAGAGAGCATTAGCGCCGATAACATCATTATTTTCTCCCCTAACAACATTTTTTCCGACTACATTTCCGCTGTTTTACCCTCCCTTGGCGAGGAGAATGTATCGCAGACCACCTTTCATGAGTTCGCCCAAAAGATGCTGGGTGCGCAACTACAAGTGGAGCGCCCTAGCGCCCAGTGGGAGTTTTTGTTAACCGGAGCCAGTGCTGAGCACTTGGCCGCCATTCGTTATAAATCGTCCCGCCCATTTTTGCAGCTGCTCTACAATTATGTCGATTGGATTGTGGCCGGCAACACCACTGATCTAAAAGGTATTTATCATCAGGGTAAAGTGATTATTCGCCCTGATGAGATGCGGCGGCTTTATCACGACAGTTACGTCGATATTCCCTTCGCCCGCCGACTGCGCAAGTTGGAGAAACGCGCCTTATATTTGCTGGCACCCCTAGAGGAGCTGCGGTTACAGCAAGTGCGAGCGGAGCTGAGCGAGCAGCCCGATATGTTTGATTGGCAAGTGAAGCAAGAGAGCCGTCGTCGTGTGCGCGAGGAGTTTAAGCCAGTAAAAGAGTACCTTAAAGCGTGGGCCCATTTTGACCTGCTGACTATATATAAGAGGCTTTTCAACGACGATCAGCTGATGGCCAGCATAGGCGGGTCCATCCAGCTGCCTGATCAGTGGTCGCAGATTTGCCGCTACACTCTGAGTCGGTTAGATCAAGGCCAAGTGTCCTACGAAGATGCCGGTCCGTTGCTGCTCTTACGACGGTTGCTCACTGGGTGGCCAGTTTTAAACAATGCCCGCCATGTTATTGTGGACGAAGCTCAAGACTACTCGCAGTTGCAGTATGAATTGCTCAATTTAACATTCCCCCGCAGTAATTTCACCGTGTTAGGTGATTTGAACCAGACCATTTATCCAGATATAGGCGTGTTGCAGCATGAGCAGATTACGAGCGGCTTAGCTCGCCCGCAGGTGGCTAATATACAGCTTAGCCGCAGTTACCGCTCGACCAGACAGATCATGGATTTTGCCCAAGCCATTGTGCAAGCCGAGGTTGGCGTGGAAATGGTGGCCCGCGATGGCCCCAAGCCGGTGCTGGTACAAGCCGCTGATAATGATGAACTGATCCGGGCGTTGGCAGCCGACATCGCCGCTTTCAATAAGAACGGGCGAGAGACCATTGCTGTGGTGTGCAAAACGGCGACCGCGGCACGCTGGTTACATCGGGGCTTGGAAGGTCGGCGGGTGAGTCACCTTTCATTGGTTTGCGATGACGATCGGGCTTTTCACGCTGGTGTGCTGGTGTTGCCCGTGTATTTGGCCAAAGGGTTGGAATTTGACGCTGTTGCTGTGGTGAATGTCGATATCCACAATTATGGTCAGGAACAAGAGCGAAAGCTGCTCTATGTGGCCTGTACAAGGGCCTTGCACGAACTGCGGCTTTATTGTGCGGGCACACCTAGCCCACTGTTGCCTAGTGCTGCTAGTGGGTTGTTGGAAGTAAGCAGGAGGGGTGAGCAATGAGCGAGAGAATCGGATTTGTTGGTTTGGGTATTATGGGTCGGCCGATGGCCGCCAATTTGCTGCGGGCGGGGTACGCAGTTCATGTGTGGAACCGCACGGCAGAGAAGATGCAACCGCTGCTAAAGCAAGGTGCACAGGCGGCGGAGAATGCGGCGCAAGTGGCCGCCAATGTAGATATTCTCATCACTATGCTAGGTGACAGCCCTGATGTAGAAGAAGTGGTAACGGGCCCCAAAGGCGTGCTTACTGGTGCCCATTCAGGCTTAGTGTTAGTGGATATGAGCACCATTTCCCCACAAGTGACCCGGCGGCTGGCGGCCGTTTGCCAGCAACAGGGCGTGGATATGCTGGATGCGCCAGTGAGCGGCGGCGAAAAGGGAGCTATAGAAGGCAACCTCTCCATTATGGTAGGTGGCTCACAGCCAGTGTTCGAGCGGTGCCAGCCCATCTTTCACGTGCTAGGGAAGAATGTTGTTTATGTGGGTGAGCACGGCATGGGGCAGACGGTTAAGTTATGCAACCAGGTGATATGCGGTTTGAACATTTTAGCCACCGCCGAAGGGCTATCTTTGGCCGCTAAGGCCGGGCTTGATCCTAATTTAGTGTTGCAGGTGGTTACCAAAGGCGCGGCTAACTCCTGGATGCTGGAGAATTTAGGACCCAAGATGGCCGCAGGCGATTACGCACCAGGGTTTATGGTAAAGTTGCAGCTTAAAGATTTACGCCTGGCGCTGGAGGCGGCAGAGATGCTAGATTTGCCGCTGCCGGGTACGGCGCTTACGCAGCAGTTGTTCCGCTCGGTGCAAGCAGCTGGCGGGGGCGACGAAGGGACGCAAGCGCTGGTGAAGGCCATCGAGCGGTTGGGAAGCCTTAGCGTAGCGGCTGCTGGCGGCGAGAGCTGAGGGTAGCGTAAAGAGGTGACAAGCTCGTGCGGGATTTGGTGGTTTCATTAGCAGTAGGCGTATCCATGGGCGTTATATTTGCGGTGATGCGTCTGCCGATACCAGCGCCACCCACCTTAGCTGGTGTGGTAGGCGTATTAGGCGTGTTTATTGGCTACCGCATTGTACGTTGGCTGTTATAATCCCGAACCGGGAGGTGTAAGCGATGCAACGGTTTCTTGCTGGCCGCAAGGCTTTGGTGACTGGCAGCTCCAGTGGCATTGGGGCAGCTATAGCCACCACATTGGCCACAGCCGGTGCCGATGTGGCCATCAATTATTGCACAAACGAAGCTGGTGCCAAATCAGTGGCGGCCAAGGTAGAGGCTGCTGGTAGCCGGGCGGTGGTGCTGGCCGGCGACGTGACGCGTTTGGCTGATTGTCAGCGCATTGTGGCTGAGACGGTGGCCGAGCTGGGTGGCATTGATATCCTCATCAATAATGTGGGTGTGTTCGCTTACAAAAAAGCCCGTGATCATACGGCCCATGAATTTGAACGGATCATCGCTGGCACATTGAATGCCACTTTTCATTGTTCCATGGCCGCCTTGGTACATATGCGCCAGGCAGGGTGGGGGCGCATTGTCAACCTGGGTGCCCAGGGAGCCGAGCGGGCGGGTGCCCGTGTGGATATTGTGCCACACATGGCTGGTAAAGCAGGTGTGGTGGCACTCTCCCGTGGTCTGGCTGTAGAAGAGGGACCTTATGGTATCACTGTTAATGTGGTGTGTCCCGGATGGATCAAAGATGTAAACTTACAGCGGCAGCAGGCGTTAACGATGGTCGATGCGGACTCGCCGGTTGGGCGTCCGGGCACCAGCCAAGATGTGGCGGATGCAGTTTTGTATTTGGTATCGCCACAGGCTAGCTTTGTGAATGGCGCTGTCATTGCGGTGAGTGGAGGGTGGCAGCTGTGAGTGAACGCATGGTGGGGCGATTGGACGGGAAGGTGGCGTTAGTCACCGGTGCCTCACGGGGAATAGGTGCGGCTGTGGCACGCCGCTTGGCGGCCGAAGGTGCGGCGGTAGTAGGCATATATAAGCAGCAGGAGGCGGCAGCAGCACAAGTGGTGGCCGAGATTACCCAGGCTGGTGGCCGGGCGACGGCTTTCGCTCTCGATTTGGCTGATGCTTCGGCGTGTGAGCAAGCGTGGGCAAAGGCGGCTACCTTTTATGGCACACCGCATATTGTAGTGCATTGTGCGGGCCTAGCCCACTATGGCCTGGCCATGGATACCGAAGTGCAAGTATGGGATAAGCTGTTCGACGTTCATGCCCGGGCAGCTTTTTTGTTAGCTCGGGCAGCTTTGCCCCCGATGATTAACCAGGGTTGGGGACGCATCATTGTGATGTCATCTATTTGGGGGTTGGTGGGGGCAGCCAATGAAGTGGCCTATTCGGCAGCGAAGGCAGCACAAATTGGTTTGGTGCGGGCGTTAGCCAAGGAAGTGGCTATGTCGGGCATTACGGTAAATGCGGTAGCTCCAGGGGCTGTTGCTACACAAATGCTGGCTGAATTATCGGCCGATGATGTGGCTGAGTTTGCTGAGCAAGTGCCAATGGGTCGTTTGGGTACTGTGGATGAAGTGGCGGCGGCGGTGGCGTTTTTGGCCTCACCGGAGAGCGGTTACATTTCGGGGCAGGTGCTAAGCCCTAACGGGGCGCTGGTGGTGTAGGGTGTGGCCAGCCAGGGTGCACCAGAAGCCGGTGGCTTAGCAGGAGTGCCAGCTTGCGTTTCACGCATTAGGATGGTACGCCCAGCCTAGCAGCAAGATGCGACACTCCTGCTTAACAGTGGCCATATTTTACACAGATTGTACACCAGTTACTTCGGGTACCAGACGCATGAGTGTGCGCTCGACACCGGCTTTCAGCGTCATGGCAGCCATGGGGCAACCCCGGCAAGCGCCGGTCAACTCCACTTGCACCACACCATCTTCAGTCACGTCGATTAGCTTAATATCGCCGCCATCAGCTTGAAGGGCGGGGCGGATCTTCTCTAGAGCCGCTTCAACTTTCTCCCGCATACGGGCACCTCCTCATAGCGCACAATTATGCGCTGTTGCAAGTCTACACCTGAACTGTTAGTAACGCAAGGTCCAGCCAAGAACAAACGGGCGATAGGAGTGAATTAACCATGCGTGAGCAGGCATATCGCGATCCAGTACACGATTTTATTACCATAACGGATGCCTTACTTCAGCAACTGATTGACACTCCCGAATTCCAACGTTTACGGCGCATTCGGCAATTGGGTGTTACCTACGGCACATACCATGGAGCAGAGCATAGCCGTTTTGGTCACAGTTTGGGTGCTATGTGGATTATGCACCTCATTTGCGAGCGGCTGGCTCATACCGGTGTCGAGTTGAGCGGCGGTGTGCGTGAGATAGCCCTTTGCGCCGCTCTTTTGCACGATATTGGCCATGGTCCCCTTTCTCATGCGTTGGAGAGACATCTCACTCCGCAGCACAATCACGAGAGTTGGTCAGCCGCCATTGTGCAGGAAGATACAGCTGTGCATCGTATTTTAGCCGCTTTTGACCCTGCCTTGCCCACTCAAGTGGCTGCCGTAATTCTTGGCAACTACCAGGGTCCCCCTTATGTGCGCAGTTTAGTCTCCAGCCAGCTCGATGTAGATCGGATGGATTATTTACTGCGTGATGCTCTTTATACAGGGGTTACATATGGGTTATTCGATTTACAGCGGATAATTAATACCATGCAAATTCACTCTGGGCAGGTGGTGGTGGCCGCCAAGGGGATAGTGGCCATTGAGGAGTATGTGTTAGCTCGCTATTTCATGTATTGGCAGGTGTACTTGCACAAAGCAATTCGCAGTCAGGAATTGATTTTGCGAGCAGCATGGGATAGAGCCCTGCTATTATACGAGCAAGGGCGCTTATCAATTGACGAAGTGCCACCTGGCTTGCGTGCTTTTATACGGAGTGAATACGGTTTGGGAGATTATCTGGCGCTCGATGATCACGATGTGCTAGTGGCGCTAAAGGTTTGGCGGCGGGCAACCGATCCCATTTTAGCCGATATGGCTCGCCGCTTTTTGAACCGGCAATTATTGAAACCGGTATTTAAAGCACCGCATACAGGCGATATCAGCGGACAATTGTTTGAGGCTAGGGAATTGGTGCGCGCCGCTGGCTGGGATCCTGAATATTACTTGATTGTCGATCATACATCCGATTTGGCTTACGATACGTATACTGAAGATGGCCCAGGGAACAAACCACCCATACTAGCAGAGGATGAATACGCTCGTCCTACGGAGATTACCAAATTATCGCAGACAATTAAGGCGGTGGCAGGGCGACCTCGCCAAGCTGTGAACGTATATGTTCCGGCAGAAGTGTTGCTGAGCGTACGTGCCCTCTTTCAGAAGTAGGAATATCAGGATTAGGAAACCAGTGCTTCATCCTGTTGGCGAACGCTACCAGGCTTAGCATGATAGGAACCTCCTCGAGAACTCCCACTACAGTGGCCAACGCAGCTTCTGAGCCCAGCCCGATTAGCGATATCGCCACTGCAACCGCCAGGTCAGAAACTAGAGCTCCCGAAAGAACACCTCAAGGTTATGAGGGATTCGGTACTCGCCCTTGCTCTGAGCACAGGCCTGGGTATCCGAATAGACCTCACGTAGAATTGCGTTTATGATAAGCTCCTTAGGGGGCACTGTGTATTCTATTCCTTCGTGCGTCCAAACCCTACAGTCAATACTGTCTCTGCATAGGTCGCCGCAGCTTTCGCACGGCGACTCCTTAACGTC
>CAYMKM010000078.1:0-1181 GCA_964390985.1 uncultured Clostridia bacterium
GTATAGCCAATATTGACGGTCGCGCCGTCACCATTATTGGCCCCCAGAAAGGCCGCGATACCAAAGAGAACATTAAACGCAATTTTGGTTTACCTCATCCGGAAGGCTACCGCAAAGCTTTGCGGTTAATGCGGCAAGCAGAAAAATTTAAGCGTCCTATTATAACCTTGATTGATGTAGTGGGCGCGTATCCGGGCATTGATGCTGAAGAGCGTGGCCAAGGGGTAGTTATCGCCGAATGCATTAGGTACATGTCGTTCTTACAAGTGCCTATTATATGCATTATTACCGGTGAGGGTGGCAGCGGCGGCGCTTTAGCCATTGGCGTTGGCGATCGCTTGCTGATGTTGGAAAACTCCTGGTATTCGGTGATTTCACCGGAAATGTGTGCACAAATACTTTGGAAGGATACTAGCAGAGCGGCAGATGCTGCAGCAGTATTGCACCTTACCGCCGGAGAGCTTACTTCGCTAGGTGTGGTGGATGGTATTTTACCCGAACCGCTAGGAGGTGCTCATCGAGATCCGGCTGCGGTAGCGCAAACTATGAAAACGGCAATTATTAACTGCCTTGATGAATTAGATAAAATACCAACTAATGAACTTGTCGATCAACGTCTGGCCAAGTTCCGAAAAATCGGTGATTTAATGCCAGACATCGCATAACAGGGGGTTGCAGCAATTGGGCAGCATACCAAAGAGCATTGGGGTGCTCAGCAGCGGTGGAGATGCCCCGGGTATGAACGCGGCTATCCGCGCAGTAGTGAGAACCGCCATTTCTGCTGGTTGTAAAGTTTACGGAGTACAAAAAGGGTATCATGGTTTAATTAATGATTTAGTAAACGAGATGGATTCACACTCCGTTGTCGATATTATTCATCGCGGCGGTACCATTTTAAAAACAGCGCGCAGTGAGGAGTTTCAAACTGAAAGCGGTTTTAAACAAGCGCTAAGTACTATTGAAAAACACAAAATTAATGGGTTAGTGGTAATTGGCGGCGACGGCTCATTTCGTGGTGCTGCCCGTTTGGCTCAAGCGGGAGTACCTACTATTGGTGTTCCTGCTACTATTGATAATGATGTAAATAGCACTGAAAGGGCAATTGGGTTTGATACCGCAGTGAACACCGTTATTGATGCCATCAACAAAATACGTGATACCGCTACCTCGCATGAGCGCAC
>CAYMKM010000078.1:1281-2690 GCA_964390985.1 uncultured Clostridia bacterium
GGGTACAAAACAGGGTTAGATACACGTGTTACTACACTTGGCCACCTGCAGCGAGGCGGCAACCCAACAGCGCTTGATCGGATCCTCGCTTCTCGCTTTGGGTACCGGGCAGCGCAACTACTCATATCTGGCGTAAGCGGCAAAGTTGTAGGATTAGAGCAAAACCAAATCGCCGTTATTGATATTGAAAAAGCGCTGACCTGCAAAAAAAGTATTGACGATGAGCTATACCAAATGGCAAACGTTATAGCTGCTATCTGACTAAAAAAAGGGCGGATTCTTTTGCGCAGAACAAAGATTGTATGCACTATTGGTCCAGCGAGTGAAGGATTGGCAGAAACCTCCGCCCTCATTGCGGCAGGTATGGATGTAGCTCGTCTTAACTTTTCACACGGGACATTAGAAGAACACGAGCGACGTATAAACAACATTCGGGCAGCTCAAAAGCAGGCTGGTCGTCCTATAGCAATTCTATTGGATATTCAAGGACCCAAAATCCGCATTGGCAACGTAAAAGATGCTCCTCGCCAGGTGAAAAAAGGCGAGCATCTGATACTTACTATAAATGATAACCACCCTGCTAGTAATGCTATTTATGTGCCTTATCCATCGCTGACGAAGGATGTATGCCCGGGGCAAGTTATTTTCCTCGATGACGGACTTATTGAATTGCGAGTAGAGGATGTAAAAATAAATGAATTAGTGTGCGTGGTTGTTGTAGGCGGCGAGTTGAAGTCACGCAAAGGGCTCACATTGCCCGGCATTTGTGTCGATTTACCGCCGTTGGGTGAGCGAGATCTAGAGCATATTAAGTTTGGTGTAGCCAAAGGTGTCGACTATATTGCCGCCTCATTTGTTCGCCGTGCTGAGCATGTAGAAGCAGTGCGCCAAGCGGTGCGTGCCGCCGGTGGCGACCTGCCGATAATAGCTAAGGTGGAAAGTGAGGAAGGTGTACGTAACATTGAGGAGATAGTGGAGGCCGCTGATGCTGTAATGGTGGCTCGAGGTGATTTGGGCATAGAATTACCGCCTGAAGAGGTACCCTTGGTGCAAAAGCACATGATCGCCCAATGTAACCTAGCAGGTAAACCCGTGATAACCGCTACGCAAATGCTCGATTCCATGGTGCGTAACCCCCGGCCTACACGAGCGGAAGTGACCGACGTTGCTAACGCAATACTAGATGGTACCGATGCAGTGATGCTTTCGGGTGAAACAGCCGTTGGTAAATATGCGGTAGAAGCGGTCACCACTATGCACAAGGTTGCTACGCACACGGAAAAGGCCTTTGAATTTGGCAAACTATTAAATAACACATTATCGGGCGGACAAGCTTGTATAGCGGAAGCCATAGCCCGTTCAACTTGCGATACAGCGCATTGCGTAAATGCCGTAGCTATTTTGTGTTC
>CAYMKM010000078.1:2790-4720 GCA_964390985.1 uncultured Clostridia bacterium
AGAGAGCATACCAAGGGATTAGCGAAGCCGCATACCGCCGCTCACAGGTGATTGTTTTACCCGAAATGTGGACTGTAGGTTTCGCTTATCCAAAACTGGCCGACTTAGCAAACGATACCTTCACTCCAGCCTTAACATTTTTGCGTGATGTAGCGCAAGAAAGCAAAGCTTGGATACTTGGAAGTTTACCAGTCACAGAGGGCGGAAACCTATACAATACAATGCATTTTGTATCTCCAGAAGGTGAACTGGTACGCTCGTACCGTAAAATGCATTTATTTGCACCCATACACGAAGACGAGTTTTTCACACCTGGAAACGAAGTTACCGCAGTCGATATGGATAAATGCCGGGCAGGTGCCTTAATATGTTTCGATTTACGTTTCCCCGAATTAGCACGTCGTTTGGCTTTAGCAGGCAGTAATGTTATATTTGTACCGGCTCAATTTCCTCACCCGCGTGCTGAACACTGGCAAGTATTAATTCGGGCGCGTGCTATGGAAAATCAACTATTTGTAGTCGCCTGCAATAGGACGGGTGAAGGGGATGGGCTCTCGTTTTTTGGCCAATCTATGGTGGTAGACCCCTGGGGTGTGGTTGTTGATGCTTTGGATGATCGACCAGGGGTGCTTACGGTAGATATAAATTTACATATGGTAGACGATGTTCGCAGTAGGATAGCAACTTATTCAGCTCGTCGCCCCGATATTTACGGCAATTTAATGGGGGTATGAAGTATGTCCACACTAGAGGAGGAGTACAGTTTACGTTATCCTGCCTCGCAGCAACTATATAAACGAGCTCGTCGGGCTATAGCTGGTGGAGTACCACACGATTCACGTTACTTTACTCCATTTCCACCAGCCATTTCCCGCGCTAGTGGTGCTTATAAATGGGAATTGGGCGGGGAACGTTTGCTTGATTATTGGATGGGACACGGTGCATTACTACTAGGTCACGCCCATCCAAAGGTTATAGAAGCGGTTGTTTTGCAAGCGAGCAAAGGTACTCATTATGGTGCAGAGCATGTATTGCAGGTAGAGTGGGCTGAACTAATTCAATCCATGATGCCAGCGGCTGAGTTGGTACGCTTTGTCAGTTCCGGAAGTGAAGCTACTCAATTAGCCATACGTTTAGCCAGAGCTTATACTGGCAGACGCCGCATATTGAAATTTGCTGGCCATTTTCATGGCTGGCACGATGAAGCGGTAGCTGGTGGCAGTAATCCGGCTGCACCCAGCTTAGCGGGGTTGAGTCAACGAGCAGAAGAAGATACAATTTTAATCCCCGTTGGCCAGCTCGAGATGGTGGAATTGGCACTTGAAACTGGCGATATTGCCGCAATAATGGTAGAACCTAGCGGTGGTAGCTGGGGTGCGGTGCCTTTGTCGCCAGAGTTTCTTGAGGGGTTGCGCGGCTTAACGCATAAGCATAAAACCTTGCTTATTTTCGACGAAGTTATTACCGGGTTCCGTGTAGATACTGGCGGTGCACAAGCGGCATTTGCCTGGAAACCTGATATTACTTGCTTAGCCAAAATCATGGCGGGCGGGTTGCCAGGTGGAGCGGTGGTAGGTAAACGCGCCGTAATGGAGTTGCTCGAGTTCCGCCAAGATGCCAAATGGAACCAGCAGCGTAAAGTGGCGCATTTTGGCACGTTTAATGCAAACCCTTTGTCATCAGCAGCGGGTGTGGCTACTTTGCGTCTTATACAGAGTGGAGAGCCTATAAAGGTTGCCAATGCATTGTGCGATCAGCTGGTAGCAGCAATTAACGATGTGTTGCACTCCACCGGAGTGTGCGGTGTGGCGTATAACCAGGCATCCATGTTTCATATTGCTTTAGGTGTGCCCAGGTTACCAACAGGGAGCGAGGTTACGCCTGAAATACAGCAGCAATTGCTAGTGGCGGCTAAGGGTCGGCAAACGCA
>CAYMKM010000078.1:4820-8601 GCA_964390985.1 uncultured Clostridia bacterium
TTAGTTCCGGCGCGTTTGGGAGAGGACTCGGCAATTATTGATTTTGGCGATGTAGTGTGCGTGATCTCAACCGACCCAATAACTGGGGCAGCTAGTGGGGCTGGACGTTTAGCAGTGCATGTATCATGCAATGATGTGGCAGCCAATGGGGCTGAGCCAGTAGGAGTACAGGTTGTTTTGCTGCTACCTGTTAACACCTGCGAGAAAGATATTGCCCGGCTGATGGATGAGATAGAAGCTGGTTGTCGCGAATTAGGTATTGAGGTTTTAGGTGGTCATACAGAGATCACCTCCAAGGTTAATGATCCGGTTATTATTACTACTGCCATAGGTCGCGCAGCCCGCAGTGAGTATGTTACTTCGTCTAATTGTCGTGTCGGCGACGATGTAGTGGTCACAAAGGGTATAGGTTTAGAAGGCACAGCCATTTTAGCTACCGATTGGGGCTATTTGATTGAGCAAAAGGCACAGGAGAAAAACCTTAGACCACCAGCAACAGATTGGCTGGAAAAGGCCCGCAGCTTTGCTGATGAAGTGAGCGCTGTGCGCGATGGTATGCTAGCTGCCCGTTATGGGGTCTCCGCTATGCACGATGTAACAGAAGGAGGCCTGTATGGCGGCTTATACGAACTAGGTCAGGCCAGCGAAGTAGCTTTTCGCATAGAGACAAGCCTGTTACCAGTGCGAGCAGAAACGGCGTTTATCTGCGCTGCACTCGGCCTTGATCCGCTGGGACTAATATCGTCTGGGAGTATGCTTATTTGCTGCCCTAATGGAAAAGGTTTGGTGCAACGGTTAAGTAATGCTGGCATACCCGCCTTTGTAATAGGTAAGGCGGTAGCGGGTAAAGAGAGTTACTTGGTAGATACTCACGGCAATTCTACGGTCTTACCCTTGCTAGCAGAGGATGAACTGTGGCGCTTTTTAGCCACCATTACCAAATAGCACATCTGTGGTTTGGTACTGCATTCTCTCTTTTTCGTTATTGCGTTGACTTATTATTTCTTCTACAATGGGCCACTGATCGCTCAGCTCTTTGTGCAACCAAAATTCTTTGGCAATAACGGGGAAATCTAACACGCTAAAGTGGCTCCAATCAGTCCGATTAAATGTATCCTTGGTTAATGTGATGCGGAAACTCAACGTATCATTTTGCGGTTTACCATACACATCTACCAGAGCATCTGAATGTAGGAGCAGGTTTATTCCGGCAATAGGTATGCTGGTCCGTTTTATTTCGGCAAATACTTTATGCGCTCCGCTCAATGCGGTTATTAACAGTTTGTCATTCGTTTTGCCGTCAATATCAACCAACCAATCTTCATCATTCTTTTTCAGTTTGACACTGCTTGGCGGCGTGGATAATCCATCGGTAACTGCCATTTTAATTCTGAGCATAATAGCTGGCTCGCTATCCGAAGCCGGAGCAGGGTGTTTCATACCTGCTCCGGCATCCGGACGCAACCAGCTTCCCAGTATAAAGCTAAAGCATGCCAATGTTAATGCTGTACCAGCCAAAAGCACCCATATTGTCAAACGTTTCATTGTTTGTTTCACCCAATATTATGGTGCCCGATTTACTACCATCCGATATCTGCAAGCACAGATTTGCAGTAGGCAATATCTTGTTGGGCGTACCATTCGCGATCACCAGGGCGAGGCGCTTCTATGCAGATAAAGCCGTTATAGCCTGACTCTTTTAAGGCTGTGAGGTATTCACGGTGATTAATACTGCCTTCGCCCAAACCGCAAGGCATACGACCATTACTACCATATATAGGCATGGAATTTTTCAGATGAACATAATAAAGGCTATCGCCTAGTTCGCTTATGACTTTGCTGACCGGCGGTGGGTTTTTAAAGGCGGCTATGTTGCCATAGTCTAGATTAACACCTATAGCTGGGCAACCAATTAAGTCGACAAGTTTTTTAGTCGGTTCAGGTAAATCATGTAAATAATTCATATGCGTTTCGAAGGCGCAGCGAATGCCTAGCTCCAAAGCTACGGCACCTATCTGGCGATACCCAGCCACTGCCCAATCCCAAATTTCTGGCGTAGCGATACCTGAGCCGTGTAATTCAAAATCGCGGGGGCCAACAGACTTATCGGGGTTAACTAAAACGCCGCTTAAAATGTTACACATACTTAACTCACAACGAGCTGCAGCTATTCGAATAAAAGCTTCGTACTCCGCTATTTCTTGCGCCCGCTGGCTGGCATCGGGTAACACTAGGTTGGGACCTGGATGACCAAATAGAACGTGTTTCAACCCGTGACGTTCGGCGGCGGTTGCAATTTCATCAACATATTCCTGTGGGGTTTGTGGTTTGCCGCCACGCTTAATACGACGGAATTCTATGCCATCGTACCCCCAGCGTACGGCTTTTTGACACATTTCGTCTATGGTTTGACCTTGTTCGCAGTAATTTACGTGCATGATGATTGGCGGTGTCATAACTCGTACCCCCTAAGTTTGTTATTGTTATTTACATACGGTGAGATAAGTGAAATACCTGCCGTTATTAGCAGGACGAAAGATGATGGGAAACGAACAACATGAATGATCACCGTAACATTTAATAGGAGGTTGCTATTTCATGTACTTATCGTATTTTACCGATGAAGCACACGATGATTTTGCCGAGGCCTTGCGTTTGGGTACCAGCTGGGGGTTACACTGTGCTGAAGTGCGTACAGTGGATGGCATAAATATTCTTGATATGACCGATGAACAGGTGGAAAGGGCAAAACGCCTGTTGGATCAGTACGATATGAAAGTGTCAGCCCTGGCCACTCCATATCTAAAATGCCGGATGCCTGGTAGTTCAGGAGCTAACACCGGTCCCATGCACGGTGCTAAAGAGCTAAGCTACGATGATCATTTGCGTTTACTAAAGCGCGGCGTACAACTAGCTGAGTATTTGGGTACCTCACGCATTCGTGTATTCTCTTTTTGGCGGGTATCAGATGATAGTTTTTGGCCAATTTTAGAGGAAGCAGTGACAGCTACTATTAATGCTTGTGCTGGTAGCGGGGTAACACCATGCCTAGAAAACGAAGGCGCTTGCTGTATAGGGACAGCATCTGAATTGGCGCAAGCAGCCCACAGGTTGACAGATGAAAGGTTAAAGTTTATTTGGGATCCAGGGAATTCGTCGTACTCGGGCCAATTTGCCAGTTCGGAAGATAGGGCAGCGTTTGGGCCACGCATAGGCTTAGTTCATATAAAAGAATGCCGGATAGACGCAGATACTAATAATAAAGTGCCTTGTCCACCAGGAAAAGGCATCACTGATTATGGCAAAGAGTTATCATGTATTGCTTCGGTTTACGATGGCCCACTTACGCTGGAGCCGCATTACCGGCCGAATGGCGATATGACAGAAGGCATGCGTCAGTGTGTAGAATCGCTGAAAGAGCTGTGTGAAAAGCAAGGTATAACACTAGAATAGATGGTATATCCGGTGCCCCAACATTAGGGGCACCGGATGCTTTACTTTAGGCTGAATGCTTATCTTTTAAATTCACTTCATCTAAAACTGTAGTTAGATCGCCAATCAGGTCAGCTGCGTCTTCTAAACCTACGCTCAAACGAAGTAATCCATCATCTACACCAGATTGTAACCTAATATTTGCTGGCACACCTCTATGACTCATAGAGGCCGGGTGCGAGATTAAGGTGTCGGCATCGCCCAAGCTTAAAGCGACAGTTGCCAGACGAATGGTTTTCATAACCTGGTTGGCGGCAAAAGCGCCTCCTTTTAAACTGAAGCTTAGTAT
>CAYMKM010000079.1:0-8255 GCA_964390985.1 uncultured Clostridia bacterium
GCCTCATATTCACCAACAAAAAGAGAGTAGCAGTGCAACATGTGGGTATGTGGTCAAGTCGTCAAAAAGAACGAGGCCGCTCCAGCCTCGTTCTTTTTAAATAGACTTGTCCAAGTTGATGTGGAGTCTGTGGTTAACCCGGATGGTTATCCGCAGAATCCATCAGCAACGGCATATCCACATGCTGTGGGGTAAGACCATTACATTTTAGCGAAAGCGTTTTCCACAGCGTTAATGGTTTCGTCAATATCTTCCTTAGTATGTGCAGCTGAGACAAACCAAGCTTCGTATTTAGAAGGTGCCAAAAATATACCCTGATCCAGCATTAGTCGGAAAAACCGGGCGTACAATTGTGAGTCTGAGCGTTCGCAGCCGTCAAAATCTATCACGCGTTCATCAGTAAACTGTACGGATAATGAACCGGCAAACTGCCCAACATGCACTGGTATACCATGACGCTTCGCCGCTGATTGCACTGCTTCTACAAGCATATTTGCATAGTCGGTCAAACGCTGGTAGAGCCCGGGTTGCGCTAATTCTTTTACACAAGCAAGGCCAGCTACCATGGATATTGGGTTGCTGGCGAAAGTGCCATCTTGGTACATACCACCTAACGGAGCTACGAATTCCATTAACTCGCTACGTGCGCCATAAGCACCAATGGGCAAACCGCCACCGATCACTTTGCCCAATGTGATTATATCTGGCTGCAGCCCAAACAATTGCTGAACGGACCCGTATGTGAAACGAAAAGCCGTAATAACCTCATCCCAAATAACCAGTGCGCCACATTTATGCAACTGCGTCTGAATCAACTCTAGAAAGCCTGGTTCCGGAGGGACAATACCAAAGTTACCGACCACAGGCTCAACTAAAGCGGCAGCAATGGTATCGCCATAAGTTGCAACTGCTTGACATAGTGCATCTGGGTTGTTAAACGGAATCGATATCACCTCAGATTTAATTGACTCCGGCAATCCCAGGCTATCATCAATGCCCAGCGTTGAAGAACCAGATCCCGCAGCTACTAAAACTAAATCGCTATGCCCGTGGTAGCTACCGTCGAATTTTAAAATGCGGGAGCGACCAGTGGCAGCCCTGGCTAGCCTGATTGCTGTCATAACCGCCTCTGTACCCGATACATTGAAGCGGATGCGATCTACCCCTGGCAATAGACTACATAGTAGTTCAGCAAACTCAACGTCTAGCCGGGTGGGAGTACCATATACGCTTCCTTTCGGCAATGCAGCCGTTACTGCAGAAACGACCGACTCAGGGGCATGCCCTAGTATCATAGCTCCATATGCACAAAGATAATCGATATAGCGATTGCCATCTTCATCATATAGGTAGGGACCTTGACCACTAGCAACGAAAACTGGAGGGCCGCCACCAACCGCGGCGAATGAACGAGAAGGGCTATTTACCCCCCCGGAGATCACTTTTTGTGCTCGTAGAAATAAATCATGGGAAGAATGCAGATGCAAAATATTTCCCCTCCATATTGATAATTGTGAGTGCCTGCAGGTTCGACACCAGTTGTGGCTAAACCTGCCTTTGTTGGGTCGGATACCGACAGCAGCCAGAAGGAGAACATATAAAAGGAGGCAGTACAGTTGACTGAAGAACAAGGGCTAATGGATAGTCTTAAAGGTAAGCTAGAGCAAGCTATGTACGCTCTTAATAAAGCAGGTATCGCTGAAATGGTGGAGTTGTATCGCCGACCGGGTAAAATGCTATGGTTCAATTTTATTGGGGGTTTAGCACGGGGTTTTGGTATGGCTGTTGGCTTCACCGTTATCGGCGGTGTATTTTTGCTCCTGTTGGCCCGTATCGCTTCACTCAACTTGCCTATAATCGGTGAATTTGTGGCCGATGTTGCCCGCATAGTACAAAATGAGCTCCGCTTATCTCGTTAAGGAGGGAATTATTGGGTACACGTGGTCATCGTCTGCGTGCTTTGGCTAAAGAAGAAGCAAAGTCACAGGAATTGCTACAAAGCTTACGGCAAGGCGAGCAAAGCTCTGCAAGTCGCAGTGTCGGTGCACTATCCAATTACGATCAGCACCCTGCAGATGAGGGTAGCGAGACATTCGAACGGGAAAAGGACTTAGGTTTAATACGTGATACCCAAGCGCGCATAGAGCAAATATCTCGAGCAAGAAAAAAATTACGGCAGGGTACTTATGGTATATGTGATAATTGCTGCAACCCCATAGGAAAAGAGCGGCAAAAAGCCCTGCATTATGCTACACTCTGCATCGATTGCAAGGCTGAAGAAGAAGAAGAATTCGGTAGCTATCACCGCCCACTTGAGGAAACCATGATAGCAGCCCGTTTTACTAGAGCAAATAAGTTTTTGGATAATACGGCGTATGATACGGAAGATACTTGGCAGGATCTAGCACAATACGCTACAACCGATAGCCCCGACGAAGATGCGCATTTGCATATAGACGATTTATGGCATGAGCTGCATACCAGCTTCCCTGGAGATCCAGAAAAAGAACTTGCTGCTGAGCTGACACCAAACATACAAGAGTTGTGGCAGCAAGAGTATGAAGAAGATGAACGAGCTAGAAGGGATTAAATCCAAATACGGGAAATGAGGATGCAAAGGAGGCCATACTCTTTGCACCTTGTTGCTGGTATTCTACTAATCCTGTTCGATCAGATAAGTAAATGGTGGGTGCAATCCACATTATTACCTGGGCATTCATTGCCGGTGCTGCCTCCCTGGTTTTTTATTACACATGTGCAAAACCCAGGGGCTGCTTTTGGTTTAATGGCGAATCGGACACCCCTAATTATTGTAGTATCGTTGGGCGTTGTAATTGCAGCTTGGGTAAAGCGAAAGCAGATTGCCCGGCAACCAAGGACATTGCGTTGGGGCATCACTTTGTCTTTGTCAGGCGCCATAGGTAATTTAATAGATCGCATTCGTGTAGGTCAAGTAATAGACTTTCTCGATTTACGTATCTGGTTGTGGGTGTTTAATGTAGCTGACATATGTATTGTGGTTGGAGTAACTTTACTCATTTGGTCGTTGTATCGTCTGCCAATACCGAAGGTGAGTACCAGTGAATGAACGACGCTTACTTCCTTTGCCGGGTAAAAGTATACGTGAAATATGCAAACCTAAACAAATAACGTGGTTTGTTCAACCAGCGCAAGAAGGATTGCGTATTGATACCTTACTAGGACGCACCTTGATCTCACGCAACGCTGGGCAAAAAGCTATAGCCCAAGGCGATGTTTCTATTGATGGGCAAACTGTGTATAAAGCCGGGCGAAGGCTGCTAGCCGGTGAAAAAGTGCGCATGCGCTTAGTTCCATCGCTGCCCGAGGCGATTAACGCACAAGAGATACCACTAAACATTATTTACGAAGACGATCACATAGTGGTAATAAACAAACCTAAGGGAATGGTTGTACACATAGCACCCGGTTATATGTCGGGCACTCTTGTTAACGCTTTGTTGCATCATTGCCAAGGGAAATTATCGAATGTAGGCGGCTCACAACGCCCGGGGATAGTGCATCGTCTAGATAAGGATACTAGTGGTCTACTCGTCGTCGCCAAAGATAACCAAACGCATCTCAACTTAGTACAGCAACTAAAAGAGCACACTATGAAGCGTAGCTATTTGGCACTGGTTCATGGCCAACCACCCAACCAAGGTGAAGTAAAAGCACCCATAGGACGTCATGCAGTAGATCGGAAAAAAATGGCTGTGGTAATTGGTGGCCGCCCTGCTTATACTCGCTTTCGAGCATTGGAACGTTTGGGTGATTTTACACTCCTTGAGCTGCAACTACACACTGGGCGCACACACCAAATACGGGTACACATGAGCCATATTGGTTTCCCCGTGGCTGGTGACCGCCAATATGGCCGCCGCCATTCATTACCTACTTTAACCAGCCAGGCTTTACACTCTTGGCAGTTATCGTTCATTCATCCTAGTTGGGGGAAAGCCGTATCTTTTGTAGCACCTTTGCCAGATGAATTCACCTATACATTAGCTATTTTACGTAACACTGAACGATCAATGTAAAATCGCACTTGACCGAGGGACACCTAGGAGATATGCTTTCAAGTGGAAATAAATATATGCACCTTTAAGCTAGTCCCGTGAGGCTGGCAAGGAGCGGCATCAAAGGGTCATCCCGCGTTGCAGCGCGCCTTCCAGCCATATGGCAAGGAAGGTTATTTTTATATATACATCTCGAAAGGGGGCACACAAATGGCTGAGCTAGTTACTAAAGCGGAAATAATGGATGCTAGTGCTATGCGCCGCGCTTTAATTCGTATTGCCCACGAAGTGGTAGAAGCGGGCAAAGGTGTGAGCGACGTCGCTTTAGTGGGCATACGCACTCGCGGAGTTCCTTTAGCCCAGCGGTTGGCCAAACATATTCAAGAGATCGAAAAAATCGAATGCCCGGTCGGTATATTGGATATTACCCTTTATCGCGATGACTTAACTACCATAGCTCATCAGCCAGTGGTGCACAAAACAGAAATACCTTTTAATGTCACCGGAAAAACCATCATTTTAGTAGATGACGTTTTGTTTACTGGTCGCACGGTACGAGCCGCTTTAGATGCTTTGGTTGATCACGGTCGGCCAGGCTGTATAAAGCTTGCTGTGCTGGTAGATCGGGGTCATCGCGAGCTACCTATACGTGCTGACTTTGTCGGCAAAAATGTACCCACTTCGAGTCAGGAAGTGGTAAGCGTGCGTTTAAACGAAATTGATGGCGCAGAGCAAGTGGTCATTCAAGAAGTGCGAAGCAGCTAAATCAGTAGAGGGAGGTCACCTATGCGCAAGCATTTATTGGGATTGCGCACTGCTACCAGAGACGATATTGAATTGATTCTGGATACTGCAGAAGCTTGCAAACAGCTTTTTTCACGTCCGGTACGCAAAGTACCCACCTTGCGGGGTACTATGGTTGTCAACCTCTTTTATGAACCCAGTACGCGGACGCGCACCTCGTTTGAGATGGCGGGTAAGTGGCTTAGTGCTGAAGTGGTTAATATGACGGTTTCTAGCAGTAGTGTGGCTAAAGGTGAAAGTATAAAAGATACCGCTCGCACCATTTTGGCTTTGGGTGCAAACATTGTTGTGATTCGCCACTCCTCGCCAGGAGCAGCGCATTTACTAGCCCGAACAATTGATGCGTCAATTATTAACGCTGGCGATGGAACCAACGAACACCCAACCCAAGGTCTGTTGGATATCTACACAATCCGCGAGAGAATAGGCGAATTAGCTGGCGTACGGGTTTTAATAGTCGGCGATATTTTACATAGTCGCGTCGCCCGCTCCAACATATGGGGATTGTGCACTATGGGAGCACAGGTAGCCGTTTGCGGGCCAAAAACGCTCATTCCGCCTGGGCTAACTGAGTTAGGGGTAAAAGAGTTTAATAACCTAGATGACGGCTTGGCTTGGGCGAATGTGGTAAATGTGTTGCGCATTCAGCTGGAAAGGCAAAAAAGTGGCCTATTCCCTTCACGCCGAGAGTATGCGCAACGATACGGCATTACACGCCAGCGTTTGCAGTTATTATCGTCTGATGCGGTGCTAATGCACCCTGGTCCTGCCAACTTGGGTGTGGAAATAACGCAAGAAGCAGCCTTAGATCCTCGTTCGGTGATCAGCGAGCAAGTGACCAACGGAGTGGCTGTGCGCATGGCTGTGCTTTACTTGCTTAGTGGGGGGAAGAGCAATGAGTTTGTTAGTTAAAGGCGGTCATATAATTGACCCTGCCAACGGCATCGATCACAAAATGGACATGCTTGTCAGTGAAGGACGCATTGCTCGCTTAGAAACAAATATTATATCCCAGGTAGGCGATCAAGTAATAAACGCCGATGGCATGCTTGTAGTACCTGGTTTAGTGGATATACATGCCCATTTCGGCGAACCAGGTCGCGAAGATAGAGAAACAATAAGCACTGGTACTTTAGCGGCAGCTCGTGGCGGATTTACCACGGTATTGATGATGCCCGATACACAACCACCCTTGGATACCCCAGCTTTGGTCGCGCAAGTGTTATCTATAGCGGAAAAACAAGGCCACATACGAGTGCATGTTGCCGGTGCTCTTACCAAAGAATTGGCAGGAAATGAAATGACAGAGATGTCTGCGTTAATGCAGGCAGGTGCCACATTTTTAGCCCAACCCGACGGTCCGGTACTCCATTTTGCTCTTCTGCGCAACATCCTTCGCTATGCACGTAACCTAGTGCCATTTATTGCCATACAACCTCACGATATATCGCTTACAAATGGCATTATGCATGAAGGAGTAGATTCCACAATTCTTGGCATGCCGGGTATACCAGCATCAGCTGAAGAGGTGGCAGTAGCCGCCGCCATCATACTGGCCAGAGAGACTAACTGCCGTTTGCATTTATCACGCTTGAGTACCGCTCAATCAATAGCTTCGGTAGCCACTGCCAAAAATGAGGGTGTACCAGTTAGTTGCGATGTAAGCGCCCATCACCTTACGCTTACAGCTAAAGCGTTTGCAACCTACGATCCGTCGTGTAAACTGCTGCCACCTTTACGCACAGCTGATGATGTAGCTGCGCTCATTCAAGCGGTGGTTAGCGGTGTAGTAGATTGTATTGCTACTGATCACACTCCATTAACCGAGGAAGAGAACGACGTTGAGCTCTCGCAAGCACCATATGGAGCCAGCGGTATTGAAACCGCATTTGCGCAGTTATACACAGGGTTGGTGCTAGCTGGAAAGCTCTCTATTAGCCAGTTGGTGGCCGCATTAACCATTCGTCCCGCACAGCTATTAGGGTTAACGCAAACTGGCGCTTTAACCTGTGGGTATCCGGCGGACTTCACTTTGATAGATCCACAAACGCAAATAACTGTAGATCCCGCTAATTTGATATCAATGGGGAAAAACACGCCCCTAACAGGTCGAAAATTAACTGGTTGGCCAGTTGCCACTTTTGTGGGTGGAGAATTGGCATGGCCAAAAGAAACGGAGGATACCACTTGGAGAGGCATTTTGCCGATCGTTTGCTGTTAGCCTGTGCACAGAAAGAAACAAAACTGGTTGTCGGGCTTGATCCTCATTTCGATTTGTTGCCACCACATTTGGTAAAACAGGCTCAGGCGGCTGCTGGGGTTGACAACCCCCGCATGGCGGCAGCAGCAGCTATTTTGCTGTTTAATAAGGAGATTATAGAAGCGGTTGCCGATCAGGTGGCGGCGGTTAAACCACAATTAGCCTTTTATGAGCAATGGGGCCCACCAGGTATACAAGCTTACGAAGAGACAGTGAAGATGGCTCATCAATACGAATTATTGGTCATTGCTGATGCAAAACGGAACGATATTGGCTCAACAGCACAAGCGTATGCAGAAGCATATTTGGGAACTGACGATGATGCTGTTCGTCCTCACGAGGCTGATGCTATCACCATCAACCCCTACCTGGGCTGGGATGGCATAGCACCCTTCCTACAGCGTTCATCTATGGGGAAGGGTGCTTTTGCATTAGTACGCACCTCCAACCCTAGTGCTGGTGATGTGCAAAATGCGCAGAATGCGGCGGGTGAACCGTTATTTGTTCATGTGGCGGATTTGATTAATGAATGGGGCAACTCATATCGAGGCAATAGCGGTTATTCAGCTTTGGGCGCTGTCGTTGGAGCTACCTACCCGCAAGATATAGCTCTACTGCGTAAACGCATGCCTAATTCTTTGTTCTTAGTACCTGGTTTTGGTGCCCAGGGCGCAAGTGCCACAGATGTAGCTGCGGCTTTCAATGCAGATGGCCAAGGTGCAGTAGTTAATACCAGTCGGCAAGTTCTTTTTGCCTATAGACAGGTGAATGACCCAACTAACTATGCTAAACACGCTCGTAATGCGGCTAAGCAAGCTCGTTTGTCGCTAAATGCGGCCCTAGAACGCTGAGCCTTGACATAAAGCAGGGGTGTATAAATATGCAAGCAATGTTGATGCTGGCTGATGGCACTATCTTCAAGGGAGAAGCGGCTGGCGCTAGTGGTGAAGTACACGGTGAAGTGGTATGCAACACCAGTATTACCGGTTATCAGGAAGTATTAACCGATAAGGCTAATCACGGCAAAATAGTAGTTATGACATATCCGCTGATAGGAAACTATGGTGTAAATAACGATGATGCACAGGAGCAGTTTAAACCGACAATGGGTTTTGTGGTTCACAACTTATGTGAGGAGCCTAGTAACTGGCGGT
>CAYMKM010000080.1:0-8189 GCA_964390985.1 uncultured Clostridia bacterium
TTGAACCAACGCTCGATTATTGTGTGGTAAAGATACCACGCTGGCCTTTTGATAAATTCCGCACAGCTAACAGAGTGCTGGGAACGCAAATGAAGGCTACTGGTGAAGTTATGGCCATCGACCGCAGTTTCACTGGCGCCTTGCTGAAAGCGGTCCGTTCATTGGAGATAGGTTTGCATGGCTTGGCATTAGCTAACATGAGTACTTGGAGCGATGCCAAGGTACGTCAACAGGTCGATGTACCCGATGATGAACGGTTATTTGTGCTAGCAGAGGCATTGCGGCGGGGTATGAGTATAGATGAAATATATGAACGCACCCGCATTGACCGTTGGTTTATAGCTCAATTGGCACGTATAGTGGACATGGAAGAGAAGTTACAAGCGGCGGGCGGTTTAGCTGCTACCAGTGAGTTGCTACCGGCGGTTAAAGCGATGGGCTTCTCTGATGTGCGTATTGGACAACTCTTAGATACTACTGCTGCCCAAGTTCGCTTGGAATGCCAGCAGCGTAATATTAAGCCAGTATACAAAATGGTAGACACCTGTGCAGCCGAGTTCCCTGCTGTAACACCATATTACTACTCTACCACTGGCACGGAGGACGAATCTGTTATTGCTAACCGTCCTAGGGTGCTTGTGTTAGGAGCAGGGCCGATTCGCATTGGACAAGGTATTGAATTCGACTATTGTTCGGTGCATTCAGTATGGGCTTTGCGGGAAGCAGGTTACGAGTCAGTTATTATTAATAACAACCCGGAGACTGTTAGTACCGACTTTGATACTTCCGATAAACTTTACTTTGAACCTCTGGCTTTGGAAGATGTACTTAATGTGTGCGAGAAAGAGAAGCCGGTTGGTGTGGTGGTCCAATTTGGCGGGCAAACAGCAGTTAATTTAGCTGGTCCGCTGGAGCAAGCTGGTATACCAATTCTGGGTACTCCTGTAGACGCCATTGATATGGCCGAAGATAGAGACCGTTGGGGGAAATTCCTTACTCGTTTGGGTATACCGCAATCGGAAGGGAAGGCTGCTTTCTCTTTAGAAGAAGGCATGGGCATCGCGCTAAAACTTGGTTTTCCACTTGTAGTACGCCCTTCATACGTTTTAGGCGGGCGGGCAATGGAAATTGTGCATAACGAAGTGGAGTTACTTGAGTACCTGAAATTTGCTGTCGAAGTAACGCCGGAGCACCCCGTGCTGATAGATCGGTATTTACTAGGACAGGAAGTTGAAGTAGATGCCATTTGCGATGGTGAGACTGTTGTAATCCCCGGCATCATGGAACATATAGAGCGGGCAGGTGTACACTCGGGCGACTCATATGCCGTTTTCCCACCTAAAAAGCTGGGCCAGCAGGAGCAAAACACAATCATCTCCTATACAATACGTATAGCTCGGGAACTGGGCGTTGTTGGTTTGGTGAACATTCAGTACGTGGTTCAACGCGGCAAGGTATATGTGCTTGAGGTAAACCCTCGTGCCAGTCGAACAGTGCCGTTCCTTTCCAAAGTGACTGGTGTACCAATGGTTGGTTTAGCCACCAGAGCTATGCTCGGGCAGCGGTTATCAGAGATGGGTTATAAAACGGGTTTGCTCCCGGCACCTCCTTATTACACGGTGAAGGCACCTGTTTTTTCGTTTGAAAAATTAGGATCAGTCGATGTCTTTTTGGGCCCGGAGATGAAATCGACTGGCGAAGTGCTAGGCATTGACCGCGATTTTAACATGGCGCTGTTTAAAGCTGTAGCTGCCACTGGTGCCCAGGTACCAGCAGGGGGCACTATTCTGGCCACTTTAGCCGATAAAGATAAAGAAGAGGGTGTAGCACTCCTCACTGAGTTTCACTCATTTGGTTATAGAATGATGGCTACTGAGGGGACAGCTATCGCGTTAGCGAAACGTGGTATTCCGGTGGAGACAGTTAAAAAGGTGACTGAAGGTCATCCTAACGTGCTTACTCGCATTAAGGATGGTAGTGTAAACCTAATAATTAACACGCCCACCAGAGGTAAAGTGCCAGAACGCAATGGTTTTCAAATTAGGCGTTCTGCAGTAGAGTTTAAGGTGCCATGCCTTACATCGCTAGATACCGCCCGGGCTATTTTGCAAGTGCTACGGGCACGTCGCAATGGGCAGATACCGTATCCGGCAGCGCTCACTGATTATTTGGCGCTACATGATTATCAAGGTAAGCAAGTTAAGTAAAAAGGTATATTTGCAGGTAAATAAGGCGCTAATGCCGAATGCCTGTTGCCGAAGGAAATGTCTGGGGCATATACTCGAACGGGGTGGGTTTTTTGGCCGATCAAAGTTTATGGCAGCAAAGATTAGAAGCTAGTGTGAACCGTAAATTGTGTACCCGTGCGTTTGCCGCGTTCAATACAAATATCGATGCTGTTGTGCATTTGAACGGCCCTCAGCTTGAACAGATATTAAAAGCGGCCGAAGATGATTTATGGCAAAGCGCCCCCTGGAAGGGAGCAAAGTTACCCTCTTCGGTACGTACCAAGGCTGATTTTGCCACAGTGTTATACACACAGCTTCAAGCGGGGAAATCGTGCCATATTGTGGTTGAAGGTCCCGTTTTGGATTGGATTAATAGCTGTTTCCCACAGGCGACAGAGAGTATGGGTGGCCAAGCAGGCATTATAGCCAACCAAATGGCTGCTTTAGGTGCTGAAGCTGATGTATATACACCGCTACTCTCCACTAGGCAGGCGCGTTTATTTCACCCTGCAGTTCAGGCGCCGGTTATAGCGGATGATGGTTCTGTATCTTTTTTACCTGTAATGGCTGCCGCAAATCCTAATGCGGCCGTAAAGGTGAATTGGATTTTTGAATACGCCAAAGGTGAAACGTTCACATTTGGCGATGAGAAAGTGGTAACCCCCCGTGCGAATCGTGTTATTATGGCTACTCGGCCAAAAGAATCGGTGATGGCCTTCGCACCAGAATACCAAGAGCACTTGGTGGCCATGGGTGAAAGGTGGCAGGTAGCCTTTATGGCAGGCTACCATTATGTGACGCAAACCGGTACTGGCGATTTCGATTTCGCATCCTATATGGATTATACGTGTCAAACTCTACATAAGCTGACCATGCGTAATCCGCGTTTGCGTTTACACTATGAATATGTCCCCATGAAAAGCAAACAGTTAGAGGCACCGGTGTTACGTGGTATTAGTAGCCACATTCACAGTTTGGGTATAAATGAAAACGAGATTCGTCGCGCTTTGTATTTGCTTGGCCAGGAGAGCTTGGCCGAGACGATTGAGGCTGCGGAGCATGCGTATAGTTTGTATTTAGGTGCACGTTCACTTTTACGCACACTAGGGCTGCAACGGTTACACGTTCATAATTTGGGCTATTATGTAGTGGTGTTACGACGGCCTTATCCGCTTAACCTAGATGATGTGGTGAGTGCTTCACTTTATGCTTCTGCTGTTAACGCTATGAAAGCACAGCATGGTGGTTATCCTACATCGGAGCAGGCGCAAGAAGCGGGCACATATCCGTTATCGGAAATAGGTTTTGCTCAGCTCGATAGATTTACGGCGAAAATAGGTAAAGAGAACATGGTTGCGGAGGGCTTGTGGGAGTTTGACGATCATTACGTGCTAGTGATTCCTGCCCACGTAGTGTCGCGTCCTTTGAGTACGGTGGGTATGGGCGATACTATTTCTTCGGCATCGTTTGCTATGGAAGCTAGTTTATTAGCTGTTGACAACAGCATGGTGAAGTGCTAAAATTTCTTTATCTGGTTAACTCCAGAGCTATATGTTATCGGCTATGAACGGGGAATAATTGCAGTTTCACACTGTGCAGAGAGTCGCCTCTAGGCTGCAAGGGCGGTCAGGTGGTTGCAAGTGCCCCCCCACGAGCTGCTGCGCAGCAGGTTAGCCCTGCATAACGCAGCCGTATGGGCCTACGTTATAGGCTATGGCATCTGCTATAGGTGCCTGTTAAGACTGGTTGCCGTAAGGTGCCAGTGAAGTTGGGTGGTATCGTGAACCTCTCGCCCCAATGCGGGCTAGGGGCTTTTTTATTTGCATCTGCATAACAATAAATATCAAAGGCTATGAAGAGGTCAGTAAACAGCAAGGTGAACAGCAGAGAGGAATTCCATGCTAGTAAGCGTGGGTGTAAGAATTCCGGTTCATCAGTTTACAGCCACCTTGGAGCATCCCCGGATAAACGGGGACGGATCGGCACCGTTAACGCCGTCGAGTGGACCCGATGATAATTGGGTCAAACAGGGTGGTACCGCGAGAAGCCTCTCGTCTCTGTAAAGAGACTAGAGGTTTTTGTCGTTCTGAAAGGAGTAATCACATGATTAATTGGCAGGGTTTATACGCAGATAGAGTGGCTGAAATGCGGGCTTCAGATATTCGTGATGCTTTTCGTTTATCAGAGCAACCCGATATTATTTCTTTTGCTGGCGGGTTCCCGACATCCGAGTCGTTCCCGACAGAGCAGCTAATGGCCGATATGCAGAGGGTTTTAACACAAGATGCCGCTTCTGCTTTGCAGTACGGACCAACAGAAGGAATTTTAGAATTGCGCAAGGTTATTGCCCAAAACATGTGCTCAGAAGGCGTAGAATGCACCTACGAGAACATTCTCGTCACCAACGGTTCTCAACAAGCTTTGGACCTTATTTGCAAGCTGTTTATCAACCCATTCGATCCGATGCTGGTGGAATTGCCAGCCTATATTGGTGGTTTGAACGCTGCTTTGAATTACCAAGCCAGGTTTATTGGCATTCCGCTGGATAATGAGGGGCTAAACACACAGGTGTTGGCAGAACAGCTAGCGAACATGCAAAGCATTGGTACGCGTATGCCGAAGCTGATATATGTTGTGCCTAACTTTCATAATCCCACCGGGGTGACAATGAGCCAGCAACGGCGGGAGCACTTGCTGGAGTTGGCCAACCATTACAATTTCCTCGTAATAGAGGATAACCCATACGGCAAGCTACGCTATGAAGGAAACACAGTTCCTCATATTAAAGTAGATGACACCCAGCAAAGAGTGCTCTACCTAGGTTCTTACTCCAAAGTGTTCTTGCCAGGTTTGCGTTTGGGCTGGGTAGTGGCGGCAAAACCAATTATCCAGAAAATGACGGTGGCTAAGCAAGGAACCGATTTATGCACCAACACATTGGGCCAAAAATTAGCGTGTGAGTTCACACGTACAGGTGCCCTAGAACCGCATGCTGTGAAGCTGCGCCAAATATATCGGCGTAAACGCGATCTAGCGATAAATGCTATGCAAAAGCACTTCCCTTCTTCAGTGCACTGGACAGTACCTCAGGGTGGGTTCTTCACTTTTGTGACATTGCCAGCATGGATGGATGCAAAAGCATTACTCGCACAAGCGGTGGCCGAAGAGAAAGTAGCCTATGTGCCTGGCGGAGCTTTTTACGTTGATAATAGCGGAAAGAACACTATTCGCCTAGCCTACAGTCAAGCCAGCGATGAGGATCTGTTAGAAGGTATAACAAGACTGGGCCGTTTCTTTCATAAGGTTATTGCTAGCCAATCGGGTCAAACCGGGGCAAGTGCTCGAGCCTGTTGAATGCAGGAAAGGTCATCGGTAAAATAGAATTCACTGCCGATACGGAGGTGAATTCGGTGCGAGCTCTGATATTATATAGCGAAGACGGAAAACTACTAAATTTGGTCAAAGGGCTGGAGCGAGGGTTGCAGGCCGTTGGGTACGAGGTGCAACTTTTGGGTGCCAGCACAGCGATACGCAATATAAACATTCCTTTAGTGAGTTACGATTTGGTATGTGTAGGTAGTCCGGTAGTAGGGTTTTTTGGCGGTGAAATAGCTGCCGATATTGATGCCGCTTTGAAAAAGACAACTCGTATGCAAGGCAAACCGACCGCTGCTTTTGTGCGGCCGCGCATTTTTGGCAGCACACGCAGCCTGCACACTTTAATGAAAGCGATGGAGGCGCAAGGCGCGTGGGTGCAAGATTTTGCCTCTGTAAGCACTGCGAGAGAAGCGGAAGCACTAGGACGTCGACTGGAAACGATGCAGAAACTGTAATTTTGGAGGAGTTTAAATGCGTAGTGACCGCATCAAGCTTGGTAGCGAGCGTGCTCCACACCGCAGCTTGTTAAAGGCTACTGGTGTACGCGATGAAGATATGCATAAACCATTCATTGCTGTATGCAATTCTTATGTTGATATTGTACCTGGTCACGTTCACCTACAGGAATTTGGCAAAGTGGTTAAGGATGCCATCCGCCAGGCCGGAGGGGTACCGTTTGAGTTTAATACTATAGCGGTAGATGACGGCATTGTTATGGGGCATTACGGTATGCGTTACTCGTTACCTAGTCGGGAACTGATTGCAGATTCAGTGGAAACAATGCTAACAGCTCATGCATTCGATGGCATGATTTGCATTCCCAACTGCGATAAAATTGTGCCCGGCATGCTAATGGCTGCTATGCGTGTTAATGTGCCCACTATTTTTGTTAGTGGTGGTCCCATGGCAGCGGGTCGCTTAAATGACAAAGCGATTGACCTTATCTCTGTATTTGAAGGTGTAGGTGCACTACAAGCCGGAAAGATTAACGAAGCAGATCTTAAGGCTTTGGAGAATAAAGGTTGTCCAGGATGTGGCTCGTGTGCTGGTATGTTTACAGCTAACTCAATGAACTGCTTATGCGAAGCGCTGGGGATGGCACTGCCGGGGAATGGCACTATTTTGGCCACTGATCCCACTCGCCTGCGCTTAGTTGAACAAGCAGCACAGCAATTGATGAAGCTAATTGAGCTGGACATTAAACCACGGGATATTATCACTGCAGAGGCTATTGATAATGCTTTTGCCCTAGATATGGCTATGGGTGGCTCGACAAACACGGTATTACACACGTTAGCAGTATGTAATGAAGCAGGTGTGGAATACCCTTTGTCTAGATTGAACGAAGTAGCACAGCGGGTGCCGCATTTGTGTAAGGTAAGCCCTTCAACTCCAGATGTGCACATGGAGGATGTGCATCAGGCGGGCGGTATTAGCGCTATTTTGAACGAGTTGCTAAAGAAACCGGGTGTGCTTCATCCAAATTGCCTAACCGTAACCGGAAACACACTGGCCGAAAATGTGCAAGATGCAGCGATTGTCGATCCAACTGTGATTCGTTCGCTGGATAATCCGTACAGCCCTTGGGGTGGCCTACAAGTGTTATTCGGCAACTTAGCACCAGACGGGGCAGTTATTAAGAGCGGTGGGGTAGACCCAGGTATCCGTCGGCACTCTGGCCCAGCGGTTGTATACGAATCACAGGAAGAAGCTTTCACCAGCATTTCACAAGGGAATGTGAAAGCTGGGGATGTGGTAGTCATACGCTACGAAGGGCCTCAAGGTGGGCCTGGCATGCCAGAGATGTTGGGGCATACAGCTGCCATTGCGGGCATGGGTTTGGAGAAGTCAGTAGCTCTGATAACCGATGGCCGTTTTTCGGGGGGAACTAGGGGAATCTCCATTGGTCACATTTCGCCAGAAGCAGCTGAAGGTGGACCAATTGCCCTGCTACGCAATGGTGATATTATCACTATTGATCTTGATAATGGCAGCTTAACCGTTGATATTAGTGAAGCGGAGCTAGACAGACGCAAACAAGCCTGGCAGGCACCACAACCTAAAGTACGCAGTGGTTACTTGGCTCGTTATGCACGCATGGTTACCTCGGCGAGTACGGGTGCAGTAGTGCGGGTTCCATAAGTGACCGCTTTTTGGGCAGTAAGGTGCTGTGCTGGCGTGGTGTTCTCACTCATTCTTTAGGTTAAGCACTACAATGGCGATTAAATATGGCGGGCAAGATATGTCTATGACGTTACTGATGGACTCTATGGATAACCTTATCGGTTAACCATAGAGTCCATATCACTTACACAAATGCACTCAACGGCGCGTATCTGCGGTTAGATATTGGTTGTTGCCCTTAGGACCTGTGGATATGCCGTTGCTGATGGATTCCATGGATAACCCTCCAGGTTAACCACAGACTCCACAACAACTTGGACAAGTCTTCTTGTTATGAACGAGGCTTAAGCGGCCTCGTTCTTTTTCGGACGACTTGCCCACATACCCACAGGTCCTACTGCTACTCTCTTTTTCTTGTGTGAAATGGGGTTGGAGGATGTAACCGAGTGAGGTGGGAAG
>CAYMKM010000081.1:0-8078 GCA_964390985.1 uncultured Clostridia bacterium
CCGACAATGGGTTTTGTGGTTCACAACTTATGTGAGGAGCCTAGTAACTGGCGGTCGACGAATAAGCTTAGCGATTTTTTGTCCACACAAGGCGTTGTGACCGTCACTGGCATTGATACCAGAGCTCTTGCCCGGCATCTGCGCAAATATGGTACTATGAAAGGTGCCGTCATCAGCGGCAATGTAGATCAGCAAGCTCTGTTAACCCGCATAAACGCAGCACCAGCAAGCCTTGAGCGCGACTTGGTTAGTGAAGTGAGTACATCCCAGCCATACGTTTATTGTGAAGGCGAAGGCGCTCACGTTGTTGTGGTAGATTTAGGTGTTGATCAAAACACTTTACGTTATTTACGGGCTGACAACAACAAGGTAACTGTGCTGCCTGCCTACACTAGTTCCAAAACCATAATGAACTATCAACCGTCGGTAGTTGTGTATACCAATGGCCCTGGCGACCCTATGATGTTAAAACCGACATTTACAACGGTACAAGAGTTACTAGGGAAGGTCCCCTTGTTTGGTATAGGCCTTGGGCATCAGGTTTTAGGCTTGGCTTTGGGTGCTAGCACTTTTAAAATGACACATGGCCATCGCGGTAACAATCAACCAGTGCAAGACTTAGCTAGTGGACGAGTGCAAATGACTAGCCAAAATCACGGATTTGCCGTAGTCAAGGAATCACTGCCAAATGAGTTGGTGGTTTCTCATATTAACCTACACGATGGCACAGTGGAAGGAATGAATCATCGGCTTTTACCACTGTCCTCGATTCAATACCAACCGGGAGAGGAAGAGCGCTTTTGTCTACCGGCCCAGCTAGTTTCACGGCCGTAGTTTTACGGCACCGGCAAATAGCACAGCACATATACGAAATGTGGTTATCACCCCATCCGGCCATGGTGGCCGCTCGCCCGGGTCAGTTTGTGCATATTGCGGTCAGCGACACCCACGACCCGTTATTGCGACGGCCAATTAGCATTTGTCAGGTTAACTCGACTGGCGAGTGGTCGATTGTTTATCGGCAGCAAGGCCGTGGTACGAATCTATTAACCAAAATGACACCGGGAATGCAAATTAGTATTCTTGGGCCACTGGGGAATGGTTACACCTGGCCAACCACGCCGAATGGGACAGCATTGCTCGTGGGTGGTGGGGTAGGAGTACCGCCACTGCTGTTTTTAGCGCAGCGCTTTAAGGAAACAGGCTGGGAAGTTAAAATAGCTTTGGGGTTTCTTAATAAGGAATCAGCAATTCTGGTAGATGAATTCTGCTCGCTTGGTTTACATGTGTCGCTCGCTACTCAAGATGGCTCACTCGGACAGCCGGGATTAGTACTCGACCTTTTAACAAACACAGATGCTGTTGCCGTATACAGTTGCGGGCCATTACCCATGTTGCAGGCTGTAGCTGGTTGGTGCCGGCAAAAGAAGTTGCCCTGCCAGGTATCACTGGAAGCCCGCATGGCCTGCGGTGTAGGCGCATGCTTAGGTTGTGTATGCCAGGTGCAACACCCCAATAACCCCACACCAAGCCAAGAAAGAGTATGCCGTGAGGGCCCCGTTTTTAACGCAGAGGTGGTGTTTGCTCATGCCAAGTGAACGGTTACATACGCAACTGATGGGTATACACTTGCAGAATCCGGTGATGACCGCCTCCGGTACATTCGGCTATGGCCGCGAATATAACGAACTAATTGACATAAAAAAACTCGGTGCCATTGTGGTTAAAGGTGTCTCACCCGATGCTTGGCCCGGAAATCCAGTACCCCGTATAGCTGAGACTCCGGCTGGTATGCTTAACTCAATAGGGTTACAAAATCCTGGCGTCGATCACTTTATATCAGAAGACCTTCCCTGGTTGGTACAAAATGCGCCACCAGTGATAGTAAATGTAGTTGGCAAAAGTGTGGCCGAGTATGCACAAGTTGCCGCTAAACTTGATGCCGCAAAGGGAGTAGCTGCATTAGAAGTGAACATTTCGTGTCCGAACGTGAAGCAGGGCGGTCTTTCATTTGGCACTGACCCCTATGCCGCTGCTGAAGTGATTGCCGCTGTACGTGCTGTTACCCGGTTGCCAGTGATAGCTAAGTTATCGCCGAACATCACTGATATTGCCGAAATGGCTAAAGCTGTGGTAGACGCTGGCGCAAACGCTGTAAGCCTAATTAATACGTTGATGGGTATGGTGATAGATGTTCAGCAGCGCCGTCCGTTGCTGGCAAACATAGTGGGCGGGCTTTCCGGCCCGGCTATTCGCCCTGTAGCAGTACGTATGGTTTGGCAGGTGTATCAGGCGGTTAATGTGCCCATCATTGGCATGGGCGGTATCACCTGCGCTGCTGATGCCCTGCAATTCATCATGGCGGGCGCTAGCGCTGTAGCGGTAGGTACTGCCACATTCGTCAATCCAGGAGCTACTTTGGAAGTTATATCGGGTTTAGATGATTATTGCTGTCGCCAGAATATCCACCTAAAGGAATTGGTGGGTGTAGCACATAATTTCTAGCAGCAACGAAGGAGGTAATAAGTTGGTTTGCATTAGTAGGATGAAAGATAACTCTACTACGCTTAATATATTTCTTGAGGCGCAAGCCCTGCTAAAAGGTCATTTTCAACTCACATCGGGTTTACACTCAGATACCTACATGGAAAAATGCCTGGTACTGCAATATCCTCAGTTAACTAATCAGTTATGCGCCATGCTAGCAAACCGTTTTGTAAATGATAATGTGCAAGTTGTGTTAGGCCCAGCGGTGGGCGCAATTATTATCGCACACGGAGTGGCCCAGCATCTGCAGACACGATCCATTTTCAGCGAACGCGAAAACGGCAAGATGGTTTTACGGCGCGGTTTTCGTATTAACCCAGGGGAACGTGTGTTAGTTGTGGAAGATGTAATAACTACAGGTGGTTCTGTGCTAGAAGTGCTTGATTTAGTTAAGCAATGCGGTGGAGAGCTAGTGGGGCTAGGTTATTTGGTAGATCGGAGTAACGGCACGTTTGACCCAGGCGTCAGAGCAGAGTACTTACTTAACTTAGAGGCGCCTACTTGGGCAGCGAATGATTGCCCATTATGTGAAGCGGGGGTCAGCTTACAAAGTAGGGGTAGTCGTCACCTAAAATAAAGTAGGAGGCGGGTGATGAACGCAACCTTCTTAAAACGTTCTCTAGTAGCCATAGGCTTAACAGCTTTATTTTTCAGCGGTCGGTATATATATGTCACCCTTTATAGCCTAATCGTTATTTATTTCCTAGGGCGATACGCTGCGCGTTATGCTTGCGGCAAATTGCTTCTACAAAGGCAGTTAAGTTGCGATAGGGTTTTCCGTGGCGAGGATGTGGAAGTAACTCTATGCGCACACAATAATAGTTGGGCGCCGTTAGTTCATGTCGAATATTCCGATGAAATCCCCTTGAATTTGGCGCTGCAGAGTCCGCGCCAAGCAACCTTTGCGCTAGCCCCCGGCGAGCATATTAACTTTAAATATACGCTGCGTACCAGGCAACGCGGCGTTCATAAAATCGGTCCACTTCAGCTGAAAATAAACGATCCTTGGGGCACCCAACAAATGCAAGGCTGGGTTGAAGAGTACCATGAATTACTGGTGTATCCTAAAGTGCTACCAATCCAGAATATAGGCCTGCCATCTCGGTTGCCATTTGGCGAGGTGCGTACTAAACACCGGTATTTTGAAGATCCAGCCCGTACCACGGGCATACGCGAATATCAACCGGGTGATCCGCTTAAAAAAATGCATTGGAAAGTGAGCGCTCGAACTGGCGTACTACATACACGCCAATTTCAACCCACTATCGCGCTAGAAACCACCATATTTCTTAATTTATCAATAGACGAATACGCAGTTCAGCACCTTGATTATACAACTGAATTTGCCATTGAGGTGGCTGCTTCAGTCGCCTATTACTTGCACATGCAACGCCAAATTGTTGGTTTGGTAACTAACGGACAAGATGGTACTTTGGTGAAAGTGTCGGCGCGCAAAGGCGAATTACAACTGATGAAGATCCTAGAAGCCCTAGCACGGGTGCAAATTTGCCACAGTCAAAGCTTCGTATCATGTTTAGCACACGAGGCTCGGTTGCTACCTTGGGGCTCTACATTAATCATCATCACTTCCGAGGACACCCCGCAATTTGTGGAGCTAGTAATTACCTTGCGGCGAGCAGGGTACCTTATTGTGGTGTTGTTAGTTGGCAATCGCCTGCATCATCCTAGCTTTATTACCACTCCTCCTTTGCCCGGACTTCATTTTTACCAAGTCCGTCACGAAGGTGAATTCAGTGCGCTAGGTGGGCAAAAACCAGCGTAACAAGGGGAGAAGAAAGAGTTGCAAAAGAACATTGTCGGCGTAGTTATGGGTAGCGATTCCGATTGGGAAGTTATGCGCAAGGCGGTAGATATTCTCACCGAGTTTAATATTGCCACCGAAGTGCGCATCATCTCAGCACATCGGACCCCTCATGAAGCAGCAACATATGCCAGCAGTGCCCAAGAGCGAGGTTTAGCGGCAATTGTGGCCGGTGCTGGGCGGGCAGCACATTTACCAGGAGTGTTAGCATCGTACACTTTGTTGCCGGTAATAGGCGTTCCCATAAGTGGAGGGCCCCTATCAGGGACTGATGCCCTTTATGCCATGGTGCAAATGCCACCAGGTGTACCGGTGGCCACTATGGCCATTGACGGAGCCCTCAACGCTGGTTTGTTTGCGGCCAGCATTATTGCCGGAACCGACCCGGCAGTAGCTAATGCACTAAATGCTTACCGCGACAACATGGCGGCTAAAGTACGCCAGAAAGATGCACTGCTACAACAACAGTTGGGTCGCTGTTAACGAGTGCATTCCCAAACTTCATGTAGCATGCGTATAGCTGCTTCTGTTATAAAAGCCTCGCTTTCTTCGCCATACCAGGTGGCAACACTTTCGTAGCCACCTTCCCATATTGCGCTGCGCGTGGCTAGATAGCTCATGCTTTGGTTAACTAACGATATAACCAATGTATGTGGGAATGGGGAACGAGCCTGTATATACAAACCGGTCTCTGCTAATATTTCACCCGGTAAACATAGCACTCCTAAATTACCGAAGCTCATGGCAGTTACTTCAATGTCGAGTGTATCGCCAGGCCCCAATTTAGCTGTCAAGTTAGCCAGATTCTTTGCTCGCCGTAACTCATCAGTTAAACGGGCTTTCTCTTTTTCGGTTTCCGCTTTTTCCAACCGCAATTCAGCCGCACTTACTTGTGCCTGCATTGTTTCAGGGTCTTTGCGCACCGCAGATGGAACAGGCAAACGCTCTTGCTTGAAACCTAATTTGCCAGGACCAGAAGTAGCCATCTCGATAGATTGCAGAGCTACGCCTGCTAAGTAATGGCCAATGAGTTGTCGGCAGCCTTCTCCTCGCCTAAAGGGCACTACATTACCGGCTGTACCAGCGGCGAACATAACCGGCACCTGGTAAACCTGTTCAAGTGCGTGACGCAACACACCAGGGTAATCGGGCGAAATAGCGTAAAAGTTCGCACCGCCTACCACAGCATGCATGGGAGTGGAAACTAAAATCAACGCCAATTGACCATTAGTTGCGTTAAACCGCAGTACGGTTTGTTTAGGATCAATAGCCCGGAATGTTAGGTTCTCTTCTGGTGGCGGCAAAGTGTAAGCGGTGCAGCAGGTGCCATCGGCGCGCACCGGACGACGGTTATAAGCTACACGGCTAAAATCTCCAGTACCTACACTTAATGTAGCATCTTGAGTCTGGGCTGCCGCCCGCTGGGCCACATCTACTAACTTCAATTTTAAATCATTGAGCCAACCAGAATGCAAATCGTGCGCCTTTTCACCAGTAGCTGGGCCAAAGTGCGTGTGTGAAGCTGCTAATAGCACATGACTGGTAGGTATACCCAGTCGTTTGCTTATTTCTGCACGTACAGGCGTGCTCCAGCTCTCTGTAACACTTACCAAATCGACCGTAATTAATACCACACGTAAATCGTTCTGCTCAATATAGCAGGCATCTGCGTAGAGCGGAGACTCAATAGCGGTAGCACCCTTGTCGCCCCTTGAACCATAACCACCCATGGGTACCCCTAATGGTGGGGTTATTTCGGTGCGTGCATGTCCTATTTTCACTTATTACGCCTCCTGGGGAATAATTGTTATGCTTATTTAGTCAGTTCAGGTCAGAACTGGTAAAGTCCTCTAGTTATTTAAGATAGACAGCAGGGGCGAACGATTTAATTTATACACGTGTAATGTTCGGATCTAGGTTGACTGCATGCGTATATATTTGATAATATGAGGCTATACTGCTCGTAAACACGAACAATATTCGATCGCAGCGAAGAATCATTATGCTTTACATTGGAGGTTAACAACAATGGAAACTGCCGAGATTCGGGCTAAGAAAGCTTGGCGCGACATGGGTCTTTCAGATAGCGAGCACCAACGCATTGTAGATATATTGGGTCGCGACCCAAACTGGACTGAATTGGGAATGTATTCAGTGCTGTGGTCGGAGCATTGTGCATATAAGCATACGCGGCATTTATTTTCTTTGTTTCCCACAAAATCAGAGCGTGTACTGGAAAGCTTAGGTGAAAACGCCGGTGTAGTAGATATCGGTGATGGCTTAGCTGTCTGTTTTAAGGTGGAATCGCATAATCACCCTTCAGCAATAGAACCATTTGACGGTGCTGCCACAGGCGTTGGTGGCATTTTACGGGATATATTCACCATGGGAGCGCGGCCGGTCGCCGTGCTTAATTCATTGCGTTTTGGCCCCTTAACTGACGCCAAAGTGCAGGATCTGCTACGTGGTGTGGTTGAAGGCGCTGCCGATTACGGCAACAAAGTGAATGTGCCTACTGTGGGTGGCGAAATATACTTTGAACCTTCTTATATGGGTAATCCGTTAGTGAATGTAATGGCAGTAGGTATTTTAGAACAAAAGCATTTAGCTACAGCCAGTGCTAGTGGTGTAGGTAACCCGGTTATGGTAGTGGGAGGCCGTACCGGACGCGATGGCATTCATGGAGCTAGCTTCGCTTCTGCCGAATTAACCGAAACCTCAGGGGAGAGGCGCAGCTCAGTACCCATTGGTGACCCTGATACTGGCAAAGCACTAATAGAAGCTTGCCTAGAACTAATTCGCAGCGGAGTGGTTGTCGGTATTCAAGATATGGGTGCTGCTGGTCTAACCAGTTCATCTGCGGAGATGGCGGCTCGGGCTGGCTCAGGTATTGATATGGATATCGCTCTAGTGCCCCGACGTGAAGAAGGTATGACACCTTACGAAATAATGCTTTCTGAGTCGCAAGAGCGTATGCTAGTGGTTCCACAGCAAGGAGCAGAAGATAAAGTAAAACAGATATTTGCCAAGTGGGGGCTAGAGGCCACATTAGTTGGTAAAGTTACAAACGATGGCATGTTGCGCATCCGGGAAAACGGGACCGTAGTAGCTGAAGTTCCCGCCGCATCTCTCTCCACTGACGGTGCACCTAGCTACCAACCAGAGCAAAACCGTCCGACTTGGCTTAATGAACTCCATAATACTCCACTGCCAGTACCATGCAATGACGAGCAACTACAAGAGGCCCTTACCAAACTGTTAGCCTCACCCACAATTGCTAATAAATCATGGGCGTATAACCAATTTAATGCACAAGCACAAGGTAATACGGTGCAAGGCCCGGGCGGAAGCGATGCTGCTTTGCTGCGTGTTGTTGGAACCAACAAAGCTTTAGCTATGAGCATCGATTGCAATTCTCGCTATTGTTACCTTGATCCTTACATTGGTGCGCAAATAGCTGTGGCTGAAGCGGCGCGTAATGTGGTATGTACAGGTGCCCAACCCTTAGCTATTGCAGATGGCTTGAATTTTGGTAATCCGGAAAAGCCAGAAGTAAGCTGGCAATTACACCAGGCGGTTAATGGTATTGCTGATGCCTGCCGAGCATTACAAGTACCGGTAGTAGGCGGTAATGCCAGCATGTATAACGAAACTGAAGGGGAAGCCATTTACCCGACACCCACAATTGGCGTGGTAGGTTTACTGGAAA
>CAYMKM010000082.1:0-5676 GCA_964390985.1 uncultured Clostridia bacterium
TGAAGCCAAAGCCGTTAGCAAACGCTTAACCTGAGCGGCATCGTCACCCAAACCACAAAGGGCGACCACCCAGCGTTGATCGGTCATTTCCATTTGAATATGAAACTGCCTGCGCAATTGGGAGGCAACCGTAAGCCCAGATAACCCCTCCCGACCAAAAATTAAGCGGCAAGGATCCCATTTATATCCTAGCTGGTCCAACTCCTCCTCACCCAAGCAGTGCCAGCCATCTAAGGCGTTAATTTGTGTTCGTGCTTGCTCGGCTATTTCTATAGCCACCTGCCATAAGCGCTGGCCGCTATTTGCCATTTGGGCACATGCAGCATCTAATGATGCCAAAATAAGCGAAGAAGGGCTGGTGGTCCCTAAAATATCTAAAGCTTGTGCTATAGGGGCTACTGGAATTGATGCATTAACATGTAGTATAGCCCCTTGTGTGAGAGCGCTCAAAGTTTTGTGTGTGCTTTGCACCACAACATCTGCACCACAAGCTGTAGCTGCCATTGGAAAATTAGGATGAAACTTAAAGTGAGCGCCGTGCGCCTCATCCACTAATGAGAAAGCTTTATGGGCTCGCACTTCTGCCAAAATCCCGGGCAGATCGGCAGCAATACCGTAATAATTAGGACTGGTAACCAAAGCTAATTTTACCTTTGCCCCAGCTAATGCCTGTTTGTAATCGGCTGGTATTGGCGGCAAGGGTAAATGCCATTGCGCCGCACTACGGGCTGGTATATAAAGTGGCCGGGCCCCCGATAAGGCTAACCCGGCTACAACAGAGAGATGCGATGTGCGGGGTAATGCCACAATATCACCCGGTCCAGTAAGGCCTAGTAACGCCGCGTGTATACCACCGCTGGTACCATTAACTAAGAATTTACTCCATGCTGCCCCATACAAATGAGCTGCCTTTTGCTCTGCGCGCTGTAAGTGGGCGTCCCAACTATGATCGAGGGCTGGATCTTCCAATACATCGGATAAATCAACAGCTAATGCCGCCCCCAGTAATTCGTGCAAAGCAGTGGGTGCCCCTCGCCCTTGCTTATGGCCCGGAGTATGCCAGGGTTGTACCCCTTTATCCTTATATGCCAACAGAGCAGCCAAAAATTCAGGTCTCATCCATTTTCTACCTTCTCTTATATAATAACGGCCGTACCAAATAACGGCCTACCTCCTAGGCGGAATGGGCATGTCCCTTTGAGCATACATGGAGCGGATATTGCTGGTCAAGATAACTAAGGCTGCTTTGCGCCATTATGTGGAGCTAAAGCAGCCTTGAGTACGGAATACCAATATACGAGCATGCGAATTGAAGGTATGGGTTTTTACCTTGCCTTTAACATTATCAACAGCTCAATCATTTTTGCATTAGTTATTCCTCTGCCATTTGGTAATTGGCGCTGCTGCAAGAGCCGCTGCCGCAACTGCAATGGTGACTGTTGAGCGGCTTGTCGCCGCAACTGTATTTGCTGCTGCTGAGCGGCTCTCTGCCGCAGCTTTTGGGAGGCGATACGCTGTTGCATACGCAGCTGCACTGGCAACTGCCGAACAGCAGGTAACCGTCGCAACTGAGGTTGCTGAGCGGCACGTTGCCGCAACTGCCCTTGTCTGTTAGCCTCTGCATTCTGCTTCATGAGCATCATTAACAATTGCTCAATCTGTTCATTCGTCAACTGCTTTAGCTCAGTCAGCAACTGATCCTCTAACACAGCCTGTTCAGGTTGCCCTTGAACTTGAGCCACACCTTCCTCACCCGATGCCTGAGCACAAGTAGCTACCACCAAAACAAGTACGGCAGCTGTAAAAACTACCCATATGCGACTTCTTAGCATTTTCTATCCCCCTTTTGGCAATCATCCCAGCTTTTTTCACGATGGGTTCACGGTTTGTTCATATTTGCTCGTTATAATGAATTTGGTACAATAATGACTAGGGAAATGCATTTTTTGTTCACTAGTTCCAGTATGTTGGGCAAGGAAGGAGTGCTATTAACAATGCGAAACAAAGCGTTAAAGAGTGTCGCTCTAGTGGCGGCTTTGGGGCTAGCCGTACTCGTGGGCGTATATATGAGTCCACTTCTTAACCAACAACAGCCGCCAAATGTACTAGCTGCCCCTACTGGCAATATTAGTACGTTACTAGGGCCGAACACTATAGCCGATGTAGCAGAAAGTGTTAGCCCGGCAGTTGTTTTTATTGAAGTGGAGTATAAAGCGCAGGAACTAAAGCGTACTACCGGGAGCTTCTGGGATGACTTTTTCAGCCCATGGTTTACCGGACCTTCACAGCCTAGTGGCAGAAGTATTTCTCAAGGTAGTGGCTTTATTATCTCCGCTGATGGTCGTATAGTCACCAACCAGCACGTAGTGGATAACGATGCCCAAATCAAAGAGATCCGCGTATATGTGCTCAATCATAAAGAACCTTATGTAGCCAAGTTAATTGGTAAAGATATAACAACCGATTTAGCTGTTTTGAAAATCGAACCCAAAGGCAAACTGGCCGTGGCTACACTTGGTGACTCCGATAAAATAAGGGTAGGCGAATTTGTTGTTGCCATTGGCAATCCGTACGGTCAGTCTTTCGATCATACCGTTACTGTAGGAGTGCTTTCGGCCAAAGGACGGCAAATCACCATAACCGATTACGAAAGTGGTAATCAGCGAATCTACCGAAACTTAATGCAAACTGATGCCGCTATTAACCCGGGAAACTCAGGTGGGCCGTTGCTTAACTTAAACGGCGAAGTGGTCGGTATTAACACCGCTGTGCGTGCTGATAGCCAAGGAATTGGTTTTGCCATACCAATTAACCTAGCACGCAACATCATTTCTGATCTGTTAACCAAGGGCGAAGTGGTTCGTCCCTGGATTGGCATTGAGTATGAACCTCTCGATAAAAGCACCGCCGATTACCTTGGCCTCAGCAGTACAAATGGCATACTTATACGCGGTGTTTATCGTAACAGCCCAGCCAGCAAGGGTGGTTTACAGCCAGGCGATGTTGTGGTAAAAGTGAACGGTAAAACCATTAAAAATGACGAGGATTTTCAAAGCATCACCGAAAACATGAAGATTGGCGATAAATTAACCGTGATCGTCCAACGTAGTAATGGCCAACAGGTACGCGACGTTACGGTGCTAGTTACAGTAGGTAAGCGTCCTGATGATGTGTAATGTTTGAAAGACGGTGACCTACCACCCCCTCATTTCCAGCGGCCACTGTCTGGCTATCAATGCCCAGTGGCCGTTGGTTGTTATAATAACTAGGTGGAGGTGTTAAAGTGCAACATAGTCGCATTCTTGTGGTGGACGATGAACCCAATGTGCTGGAGTTAGTCTCTTTATACCTAAGCCGGGATGGTTTTTCAGTCACTACCGCTACCAACGGGCGTGAAGCCATCGCTATTTTCGATGAACTTCAACCCGATTTAGTTGTGCTTGACATCATGCTCCCAGAGCTCGATGGCTGGGAAGTGTGCCGCATATTGCGGGGCAAAAGCGCTACTCCAATAATAATGCTCACCGCCCGCAGTGATGATCTAGATAGAATTGTGGGCCTAGAGATGGGTGCCGATGATTATTTGGCTAAACCATTTAACCCTCGTGAACTAGTGGCTAGGGTAAAAGCTGTATTGCGCCGCACCCGCCACAGCGAACCCTTAACACAAGAAACTGACTTGTTACGCTTCCCTTTACTGGACATTAGTAAGAAAAGGCACGCAGCTCGCTTAGGTAATAAGGAGATACCACTAACACCCAAAGAGTTCGACTTACTCTGGTCACTCGCCAGCCATCCAGGCCGCACCTTCACCCGAGCAGAGCTGCTAGAGCATATTTGGGGTTATGATTTCTTTGGTGATGATCGCACCATTGATGTACACGTTAAACGCCTGCGCCGCAAACTTGAGCCGGAAGGCCACCCTTACCGTTATATCCATACCATTTGGGGTGTAGGCTATCGAATGGAAGCCTTACCTGCTGACAGCGAGGAGTGCTAAACCTTCATGCGCACATTGTTTATTCGCTTACTCTCAGCACAACTGGCTGTAGTGATGATAGCCATGGTAGCCGTTGGCTTCTCCCTATCGTATCTTTATACGCATTACATTTTTGAAACCAAAGAGCAAGAGCTAGTTCGCATCGGTAATGAGCTAGCTAAAGAGTTGCGCGAACCACCGGATTTTTTCTCGCTGACCCGTTTAGGCAACCTGCTAAACGCTGCTAATATATTCGGTGACACTGCTATTTGGATAGCTGATGGAGAAGGACGAGTTATTCTCCCTACCGAAGTGGCCGGCCTACGCTTGGGTACAGAAGAACGCAATACCATTTACACTGGCCGTATTGCCTCTTGGCGAACTTATGTAGAGCCCTTGAAGGAGACCACCTTTTCAGTGGCGGTACCCGTAATAGCTCGCAGCGGGAGTACATCCGATTCATCCACAATTAGCGGTATTGTAATTTTGCACTCCCCCATGCGTGGCATCATGCGTACCATTAACGATGCTCGTCGCCTCATATTTTTAAGTGGTCTGTTGGCTATCTGCTTGGCCGCCTTGCTCAGCTTTGTTTTTGCCCGCCGGGTGGCTACACCCTTACAAGAGATGCGTTCTGTCGCTCTTGATATGGCCAGGGGCCATTTTAACCGCCGTCTCGAAGTTAAAGGCGATATTGAGATAGCAGAGCTAGCAGCAGCATTAAACGAAATGGCAGGACGCCTAGGTAGCACTATACACGCTTTAGGTGAGGAAAAGGCTAAAACAGAGTCAGTAGTGGCTGGTTTATCCGAAGGTGTGTTAGCAGTAGATAAAGAAGGTCGGGTACACCTTGTGAATGAGGCTGCCCGCCAACTCCTGGCTCCTTTGCCGCTTCATATAGGAGAGCTGCTAGCTGATACCAGTAGTGATGAGCATCAAAACCTATTAAATGCATATGTTCAGGTGCTAGCCAACGGGGAACAGCGCCAAATCACAATGGTGGCTGATAAACGCACGATTCAAGTGGAAATAACCCCACTTATTGATCCTGCTGCAGCAGAATTGGCTAACAATGTAGTAGGTGCAGTTGCCCTACTGCGCGATGTAAGCGAAACTCAAAAGCTAGAGAAGATGCGTCGCGACTTTATTGCCGATATTTCTCATGAATTACGCACCCCCCTCACTTCGATCCGTGGTTTTGCTCAGGCAATTCTAGAGAATGTAGTTACCGGCAAAGAGGATATTCACCGCTACCTTTCTGTCATTATGGATGAAAGCATGCGCATGATCCGCTTGACCAACACCTTGCTCGACATTTCTCGCATGGAATCGCATCATGTAAAGTTGCAACTGACTCCGGTATCATTAGCCGATATCATTGCCGATGCCCTTTCTTCATTGGAACCGCAAATAGCCGAAAAGCAAGTGGTAACGCAAGTAAACCTGCCTGCAGAGTTGCCCAGTATATTAGCTGATACCGATCGTTTGGAGCAAGTGTTTGTAAACCTGCTGGATAACGCTGTTCGTTATGCACCTAACAGCGGTGTTGTAACTGTCACGGCCCAACATCTACCTACACCTGAGCCAGGCTGGGTAGAGATTACCGTAACCGATAACGGACCAGGCATACCACCCGACGAGCTACCATTTATTTGGGAACGCTTTTATAAAACCGATAAAGCTCGACGTTCAAATCG
>CAYMKM010000082.1:5776-8064 GCA_964390985.1 uncultured Clostridia bacterium
ATCAACTTGATGAGGATATTAATCGACGGACCAGAGGTATCCTTGAACGGATCGCCTACGGTATCGCCGATAACTGCGGCCTTATGTGCATCGGAACCTTTGCCGCCCTCATTGCCTTCTTCAATGTACTTTTTGGCGTTATCCCAAGCACCACCGGCGCTCGACATCATAACAGCCATCATGAAGCCAGAAGCGGTAGCACCTGCTAATAACCCAGCTACACCTTGTACGCCCATTATGACACCCACAATAATTGGTGATGCCACAGCAACTATAGTCGGTGTGAGCATTTCTTTTTGTGCAGCCCGAGTACATATATCAACACAACGAGCGTAATCGGGCTTGGCCTTGCCTTCCATTATACCCTTGATCTCGCGGAACTGACGACGCACCTCTATCACGATTTTTTGGGCGCTAGCGGCCACTGCTCCCATGGTGAAAGCGGAAAAAACAAACGGCAGAACTGCACCAATAATAACACCGCACAGCACCTTCGGATCTAGCAAGCTGAAGGAAAGATCTACATTCAAACCTAGATCCTTGGCTATTATAAGGACTTGCTCACGATAAGCGGCAATCAGCGTTATAGCAGTAAGCGCTGCTGAGCCTATAGCAAAACCTTTGCCTGTGGCCGCAGTAGTGTTACCTAGTGAATCGAGCGCATCAGTGCGTTTGCGTACAATAGCGTCCTGATGTGTCATCTCTGCTATACCACCAGCGTTATCGGCTACCGGACCATATGCATCTGTAGCTAAGGTGATACCTAGGGTAGAAAGCATACCCACGGCAGAAATACCCACGCCAAACAAGCCAAGGTTAAAGCTCCCAACTCCACCTGAAACATAAAAGCTAACCAAAATAACTGCTACTACAACAATGGCTATTGGTGCACAAGACATCAGACCTACTGCCATACCCCGGATAATAACCGGTCCAGGTCCGCTATTAGCAGCAGTGGCAATGGCCCTTGTAAACTTGTACTCCGCTGAGGTGAACCACTCGGTAATAACACCAATTAATATACCGCCAACCAAACCCGCTATTACAGCCCAGAACACACCGATATGCTCTGCGCCAAGCAAGTAGTTGATGAGTGGATATGCACAAATAGCGATCAATGCGCCCGCTACCCACACGCCCTTACGCAGGGCCTTTAGCAGCTCTCCTTGGGAAGCCTCCTCGCCCGATTTAACGAAGAAGGTCCCTATAATACTGGCTATAACACCAATAGCTGCCATCACCATTGGTGTAGCTACGCCCTGAATAGATAAACCAGCAGCTGAAGCTAAAGCAGCCGTAGCTACAATTGAACCAACATACGACTCATATAGGTCAGCACCCATACCAGCCACGTCACCGACATTATCGCCTACGTTATCGGCAATAACTGCGGGGTTACGTGGGTCATCCTCGGGAATACCAGCTTCAACTTTGCCAACCAGGTCAGCGCCAACGTCAGCAGCCTTAGTGAAGATACCTCCACCAACGCGAGCAAACAACGCCATAGAGCTAGCACCCATACCAAAGTTAAGCATAGTGCTGGTAATGTGAGAGATGCGCACTACTAATTCTTCATTACGATAAAACCAAGATAAGAAATAATACCAAATTGACAAGTCTAGCAGACCCAAACCCACCACTACCATGCCCATGACGGCACCAGCCGAAAAAGCCACTCGCAAACTGCTATTGAGGCTTTTCTTGGCTGCATTGGCAGTACGGGCACCTGATGCTGTAGCCATTGTCATGCCAATAAACCCAGCCAAACCAGAGAACAGCCCACCGGTTAAGAAGGCGAAGGGTACGAAAATAACTAGGTAACCCAACTTCACCATAACAAACATAATGGCAACAACAACAGCGAAGAACCAAGCTACTCCCGTATATTGGCGTTTTAAGTAGGCTTTGGCACCTACACGTACCGCCTCTGCAATCGCCACCATATCGGGTGTGCCTTCGCTTTCCTTACGAACACGTGCTGCCAGGTAACCGGCAAATAATAGGGCCAGTACTGACCCAATTGGCGCCAGTAGCAGCAATTTTAATTCCATTAGTCACCCTCCGTCTCGCGTCTGTGTATTATCCCTTACCGCTGTACATACTAAAACGGTAAGGTCAAACATCATTATTGCATATACCTCAAATATAGGCAGGAGGCGTATGTCACTCTAATTGGGGGCAGCAGTCTCGGTGGGCTAATATCTGTCCTGGTTAAAGGCCATTTGTCCTTATAATAATGGCCAGCTTCTAATTGCAACTAATACGAGAGGAATTTACTGAACGCCCTG
>CAYMKM010000083.1:0-8063 GCA_964390985.1 uncultured Clostridia bacterium
TATCCGATAAAGTCATATCAATTGGTGCGTCAAACAATTCACCCGTTGCATCGCGGAGGACAAAGTAATCCTCTAGAAGGCGTTGTAGACGCCGGGATACTCGCTGATGATGCACGTATGGTGCTGGCTCTCTAACCAGCATGCCATCGAGGATTTCGTAGTGATAACGCTCTTCATTTGGCAGCAAGAGATAATCGTCATAGGTATACACCTTATCGGTTCGGTATTCGGGTTGCGCTTCACACGCTAAAGGAATGGACTGACTGCCAGTATTCACACCAAGTTGCTGCATAACCGCATTTGGCTCGTAACGGTATTGCCTATTAGCTAATTGCACATATGGGATTTTGCCATTGCGAGTGTAACGCCAAATTGTCTCTACCGAAAGCTGAAGCATATTAGCCAACGTTTGGGCAGTAACTAGCTTTGGCTCACTCATTGCTCTACACCTCCTGCATGCAGAGCATACGATAGCACACAAGTATTGTCAAGTCATGATAAGTATTGTCAAGTCACAGATCGCGTTTACGTAAGCCTCGTGCAGCCAAGCAACCCATGCTGGCGTAAAACATTAGTGCAGCCAAACTAAAAATACCACTCACCAAAACTGGATCTACGTTATCTAACCACTTCAACTGTTCAATTATGTGAATTAACCACGGCGGCGGACCACTGCTTATTTTAAGCAAGTACACAATAAACTGGCTCAATACAATGAATAACACGGTTCCAACAAACATGTTTTGGATGGCCCGATAACCATAGCGAAAATAGACGGCTAATGTCGGTCCAATTAGCAACAACGCTACACAAAAGGCGGCCACTATACTCATTATCACGTCGATGTCGCTAGTTTGTTTAGTCAAAGAAACCGGCATCATTATTACAACAGCGTAAAATAGAAGGAAGGCTAACGCTGAAAGGTACTTGCCTAACACTACGCTTCCAGTGCTCATAGGAAGCGTGCGCAAAAAAAGTAGCCCACCTTGCTCCTCCTCATAAAGCGCACCCATAGCCGTAACCATAGCAAAACCAGAGTAGATACCGGAGATCACACCTAAGGTGCCCCCATCTATCAGCTGCATGCCAGCGATGAGTATTAAAACTGCTGCGCTAATTAGCAAACGTTTTCTTTGCTGCTGAAAATCTTTTCTGATAATCATACCTACTGTGCTCATGTTCATATTATCGCCTCGCTTTTCTTGCATGCTAACTCAGCCAAAATTTCATCTAACGCTAACGGTCGTTCATTTATCACAAAGCGTTGCATATCAGCCTGGCCATTGTAACCTTCTCCTACAATTACCCGTACTGTTCCCTGGCCGGCATCTTCTGTACGTATTACCCCTGTCAGTTGCCTTACATCATTGGCATCCACTATTAGTTCACGCCACTGCGTGCGCAATGCTTCCCTCTCGCCCATTAAAGCAATGCCACCATCAACTATGAACACAATATGATCGGCCACCCGCTCGGCATCTTCGGTAATATGAGTGGAGAACAAAACCGTTCTGCGCTCATCTTGCACTACCTCGCTTAGTAGGTGTAGAATTTCACGCCGTACAATTGGATCCAAACCTGAAGTGGGTTCATCTAATATCAATAGATCGGGTTTATGCGCTAAGGCCATGGCTAGCTCTAGCTTCACCTTTGTGCCGCGCGATAAAAGGTGTACTGGTTGGCGCATATCCACATTTAGCTCGTGTAGCAAGCGCTGATAAACCGCGGCATCCCAATTTGGATAATACGCTGAGACAAAGCGACCTAACCATTGGGCATCCACCAACCGATATAAATAAGGTTCTTCGGGGACAAACCCAATACGCCGCTTTATGTTCGCTTCGTCATTGGCGTAGGACAGGCCAAAAATACGTACATCTCCGCTACTGGGATGCGTCAGATTCATCAATATTTTAAGCAGCGTGGTTTTACCAGCGCCATTGGGGCCAATAATGCCATACACATACCCTTGCTGAAAATCAAGATCCAGCGGACCCAGTTGAAATTTCTTAAATGTCTTTTTCAAGCTTTTGATGGAGATAACTGTGGCAGCTTGCTGATTAGGCGACATGCTTCTTCACACTCGCTTTCCTTTTTAACCTGCGCCCATTATTGCTCCAGCATCTCTTGGAGGAGAGACTTTAACTGCTGGGGTGTAACTCCCACTGCTTTGGCCTCCACTAACACTTCGTTTAGCAAAGAGCGCAAATGTGTCAAACGCGTTGCCGATAACTCATTTGCACTCAGTGTGGCTACAAAACTACCCGCACCTGGCCTGGTGCCAATTATCCCTTCTCTCTCCAACTCTTCATAAGCTCGGCGAGTGGTAATTACGCTAACAGTAAGTTGCTGCGCTAACGTTCTTATAGAAGGTAACGGCATCCCAGGTGGCAGACGACCACTTAGCACCAAGTTGCGTACCTGATCCACTATTTGCTGATAATAAGGTGCTGAGCTTGTTGACGATAAAGAGACGGGTAGCAAAGTGGCTCCTCCTAACTGTATATACTATATATACACGGTATACTCACTGTCAAGTACATTCATGTACCAGAAAGCAATACTGGCGAAGGGAGAAGCAGATACTAAAGAGAATGATTCATAGATTGGCTTAGCCCAATCACAACTGAGGTGGATTATATACATGGCTACACTAGAACTCATAGCTACTTGCGCTGCAGGAGTTGAAGCCGTAGTTGCTCGCGAACTAAAAGCACTCGGTTACGATGATCAAACAGTGGAGAACGGTCGGGTGACCTTTCGCGCTGGGGCCGAGGCTATACCTCGTGCTAACCTTTGGTTACGCTGCGCTGGACGTGTTTTATTAAAGATAGGTTCTTTTCGCGCTGTCACTTTCGATGAGCTATTTGAACAAACTAAAGCCTTACCCTGGGTGGATTGGTTACCCTATGATGCTGAATTCCCGGTAAGTGGCAAATCGGTAAAGTCTCAACTGTATAGTGTATCGGATTGTCAGGCCATCGTGAAAAAGGCTATTGCAGAAGCGATGAAAATACGGTATAAATGCGAATGGTTTCCAGAGAATGGGCCGCGCTACCCTGTGGAAGTCTCTTTGTTACATGATGAGGCCTTACTAACTATTGACACCAGTGGCTCTGGTTTACATAAACGGGGGTATCGTCCGTTATTGGGCGCCGCCCCGCTGCGGGAAACTTTAGCAGCCACCATGATTCAACTAAGCTATTGGCAACCAGATCGCGCCTTTCTTGATCCCTTTTGTGGTACAGGTACCCTGCCCATCGAAGCTGCTTTAATTGGTTGCAACATTGCTCCGGGTTCATTCCGCCAATTTGTATCAGAACGCTGGCCCGTTTTACCTGCCAATATTTGGCCAGATGCCAGGACCGAAGCGAACGATGCAGTTAAATCCGATGTGGATTTGCGTATATATGGCTCTGATATTGATGGCAAGGCGTTATCGCTAGCCCGTCAGCATGCGCAACTAGCTGGGGTTAACCATTTGGTTCACTTTCAAAAGCTCGCTGCAGAAAATGTGCGCTCTCGCTTTAAATACGGCTGCATTATCTGCAACCCACCCTACGGCGAGCGTATGGGCGATCGCCAACAATCCGAGCAGTTATACCAGCGTATTGGCGAAACCTTCACCAACTTTGACACTTGGTCTATTTACATAATCACATCTCACCCTAAATTCGAGCAATTATTCGGCCGGAAAGCTGATAAACGTCGCAAACTGTATAATGGAAGGATACAGACCACTTACTACCAGTTTTTTGGTCCGCGACCGCCAAGGTAACTCCTGTTATTGCCGGAATACAAAATGTGTGTTATGTTTCATTACAAAGGCTGTGAAGGAACTCAGTAGCTGTTGTTGGTTACAAATTAAGAGAGCTTGTCGGTTGGTGCAAGGCAAGCAGTACAACAAGAGCGAACTACCCTCTGGAGCTGCACATTGAACGCATTACGCCAGTAAATGTTGCCGGGTCGCCCGTTATAGCGGCGGAACAAATTGTTCCTGAGAGGCGCCCATAGGCGCGAAGTAAGGTGGTACCACGAGCCCCCTCGTCCTTACACGGTGGGCTCTTTTTTATTTTGAGGAGGATAAATATGGCTAATGTATACGATGTGCTGGCTGAGCGGGGATCTATCGCTCAGGTTTCGCATCCGGATGAGCTACAACAATTGCTGAGTGACAACCAGGTCACTTTTTATATTGGCTTCGACCCTACGGCATCTAGTTTGCATGTAGGCCATTTTGCTCCGCTGGTGGCTATGTCCATTATGCAAGAATATGGGCACCGCCCCATCGCTTTAGTAGGCGGGGGCACCACCATGATTGGCGACCCTAGCGGCCGCACAGAAATGCGGCCTATGCTTACCCGGGAGCAAATTCAAGCTAATGCGGCCAAAATCAAGCAGCAACTGACTCGTTTCCTGGATTTTGGCGAGGGAAAGGCCATTATGGTCGATAACTCCGATTGGCTACTGGAGCTAAAGTATGTTGATATGCTGCGTGAAATAGGTGCGCATTTTTCAGTGAATCGCATGCTTACAGCGGAGTGTTTCCGCAGCCGCTTCGAGCGTGGCCTCTCTTTCCTAGAGTTTAATTACATGCTCATGCAATCGTATGATTTCTTGGAGCTATACCGCCGTTATAATTGTCGCTTGCAAATGGGTGGCGACGATCAGTGGTCCAACATTCTTGCCGGAGCGGATCTTATCCGCCGGAAGGAAGGCGTGCCTGCTCACGCCCTTACCTTGTCTTTGCTCACCACCAGTACGGGTCGGAAAATGGGTAAAACAGAGGCTGGTGCTGTTTGGCTTGATCCAGAGATGACCAGTCCATACGAATTCTACCAATACTTCCGCAACGTTGCTGATGCTGATGTCCCGCAGCGTTTGGCGCTGCTCACTAAGCTGCCAATGGCAGAAGTTAAGCGGTTATCGGCGTTAGAGGGCTACGCAGTCAACGAAGCCAAAAAAACGCTGGCTTTTGAAGTAACCAAAATGGTACATGGAGAACAAGAAGCATTGCAAGCACAGGCTGCTGCAGAGGCTTTGTTCGCTGGTACCGGTAATGATACTTCGGCCATGCCCTCTACTACCATCAAGAAAACGGAGATAGAAGCCGGAATTTCTATTCTGGATATACTAACACGTACAGGTTTGGTTGCTTCAAAGAGCGAAGGTCGGCGCCTAATTGACCAAGGTGGCATATGTATAAACGAAGAGCGAATAAACAGTGTGGATACTACCCTCGATTTATCGTCCTTCCTGGATGGTCAGATGATCATCCGCAAGGGTAAGAAGGTGTACCACCAGGTGAATGTCGAAGGTTAAAATAACTAGCAGTGATGATACAGGAGGTGAGGCTCGTGGCCAGGTTGGTTACGGTTCACGAATTTGTAGATAAGTGCAGCAAAGAATGCGTCAGTCGCAAATATCGTTGTGCCCGCTACAAAACGGTAAAGGAATACCTAAACACATTGGAGACGCGGTTTGAGCAACGTAAAGATGTTCAGGCTTGCGAACCACCGGCCCGCAGCCAACGTCGTCGTTCATCCTTATAACCATGCGCTACGATAGCAACTACGTGCGGCAATTTTACGATGTTTACGGTGAAAAAGAGTGGTACCGTCTGCAATCATCTCTGTCTGCCCAGGTCAACTTTCACCTGCATCAACACTACCTGCTGCAATATGTTCAACGCGGCCAGCATGTGCTCGAAGCCGGGGCAGGAGCTGGCCGATTTACCCTGGAACTCGCCTGGGCAGGAGCACGTGTCACTGTCTTGGATATATCCCCGGAGCAACTACGCTTAAACAAGCAGCATGTGCTGGTTGAAGGTGCCCAGGATGCTATTGCCGCCTGGGTAGAGGGTGATATACTAGATCTTTCTCGCTTCCCTGATGCCCATTTCGATGCCGTTGTTTGTTATGGCGGTCCGCTTAGTTACCTTTTCGATAAAGCCGAGGATGGCCTAAAACAAATGCTCAGAGTGCTAAAACCAGGCGGGCATTTGCTATTAAGCGTGATGTCTTTATTAGGCACTAACCGCCATTTCTTAGCTAGCGTTGTTGAGGCTGCTTATCAACAGGGGTTAGATAAAGTGGACGCTATAGCCCGCACTGGCAATTTGCACGGGGCAGTATCTAAAGGGCATAATTGTCATATGTACCGTTGGTCGGAACTGAAAAGCATGTTGGAAAAATACGGTACCATATTGGCCGCTTCTGCATCGGGGTTTTTATCTCTACAGGATGAAGATGCGTTGCGTTTAGCCTCCTCTCATCTGGATTTATGGGGGACTTATTTACAATGGGAGCTTGATTATTGCCAAGAACCAGGTGCTATTGATGGTGGCACCCACATCATTGCTGTATTGCAAAAATCAGCCGAACTGTAAACGGGAGAGCACTACTATAGCAGGGAGTAAGGTACTGGCATATCCATGTTGCAGATATCCTTCGCAATAAAGGAGTGCCTGAATATGGCAGGAGATCTGGCAACAGTTTCTTTACTCACCACTCAGACAGAAGAAATTAAGGTACCTGGTGTTATTTGCCGGCAGTCGGTACAGGAATTCGGAGATGTGTTGATTCCTGCACCCGCCGGCATCACTTTTGATACCACATCAGGCCAGCTTCAACAGGTCGTGCGCCTGGAAATGGCTGGCAATCCTCAACTACGTTCTGTGGTAGTGCTACCTGGCAAAGTGATAAATATGGGCGTCGTGCCAGCGCGTTTGCTTGTCAATGAGCAGGTCGTCCTACAATTATTCGAAGTGCCTTTTCAAGCAGTAATAGAATGCCCTGGTGCCCAACCCGGTGATCTGGTGCAAAAACACGATTTCCAGGTGGAAGGTTTTGCATTGGCGCCTATTCGCTTACCAGAAACTGGTAGCCCTACACTATCATTACATTTGATGATTAAAGTGGTAGTTCAGTTCTGTTTAGTAGTAGCCCGTGAGACAATCTTCCGGGTAGAAGCAGCGAAACCATTCTGCTAAATGGCAGATAATACCGAAGGAGGATATGCGCTATGTCCTGGGGTTCATGGAGCGCTTGGGCGACTGCCTGCCCCGTACCGAAAGCAAAGTCTTTTATGTGCCATCAACCCACACAACCTACTTGTCAACCTAAACCAGTGTGTAGGCCACCATCACATAAACTAAACCTAAAAGCTTTGGTAGTGGTGGCTGAAGATACAATGCAAAAAATGGGCGAGTTGGTTATACCCGCTCCCATAGGTGTAAGTTGTGATCCGGTAACAGGCCGCATTTCGCATAATGTACGCCTGGAGCCTGTGGGTGAACCCGTACTCCGCCCGATACTGATTAAAGATAAAGTCGTTAACGAAGGTTTTGTTAATGCTCGCCTAATTGTAGAGAATAACGACCCTCAACCCTGCCCAGATGTACGCAAAACTAATTCCAGTTTAGTGGTGATCCCATTTCAATCAATCCACGATATACAGGGCATCTGCCCGAGTGACCACGTGCAGGAATTTGCCGAAATAGAAGCCTTGTTGGTCTCGTGCACGCCTGCGCCCTGCCCAACTGGCCAAACGGGCAATCTAATGCAATTACACTTGAAAGCAATTTTAAATGTGCACATTGTAGTGGCCAGAGAGTGTATTGTGGTTGTTTCTGGTGATTTGCTGCACTGCTTACCACCGCTTTCATGCTGATTTATAAGCATTCTGCAAAGCCTATATTTAAACAAAAGGCGGTGGGTGATCCACCGCCTTCTATCGATATGCCGATATAGCCCTGAATGTTAGCAGCAGAATGGTTCGGCCGCATTCACCTTGAGGATGGTTTCCCGACTGACAACAATACACGCCTCAACACTTACGCTAAGTGTGACAGCAAAATCGGGTTCCGGCCCAATCGAGAACGTCGGTGGTGCCGCTTGAATATCGTGCTTTTGCAAGCAATCGCCAACAATTGCCCCCGGACACGGTGTAAAACCTGTAAGGGCTACTGTTTGCGTAGCAAGGGGAGATGGCGGAGTGACAGTTGTATCCAGCACAGTTAAGAGGACCGAATAAGAATCAAACACCTTATCGGTAGTAACACT
>CAYMKM010000084.1:0-7991 GCA_964390985.1 uncultured Clostridia bacterium
TTTCCCACAATATCAGCACCGGCAGCCTCAGCTTCCCGCGCCTTTTCTCCTTGGGCAAATACTGCTACTCGTACCTTTTTGCCTAGGCCATGGGGAAGCACTACTGTACCGCGCACCTGTTGATCGGCATGACGCGGATCTACACCGAGTTTAATTGCTACATCGACAGACTCATCGAATTTTGCAGTACCCATACTCTTGATAAGCGCTATCGCTTCTTCTGGAGAATACTGCTTAGTGCGATCGACCAGCTGTGCCGCCGCACTATAACGCTTGCTATGCTTTGCCATTATTGCTTACCTCCCCGTGGTACCAACGGAGCTTTGCTCCTCCCACGTTATTGTGCCGCAAACGGGTAGGCGGCTTTATTCTTTTACTGTGATGCCCATGCTTCGAGCGGTACCTTCCACCATGCTCATAGCTGTCTCAATACTGGCGGCGTTTAGATCGGGCATTTTCAGGGTGGCTATTTCGCGTATTTGCTCCTTGGTAACACTGGCTACCTTTGTTTTATTAGGAGTACCTGAGCCCTTTTCTATTCCCGCTGCCTTCAGTAATAGCACGGGAGCCGGCGGTGTCTTTGTAATAAAGGTGAAGGAACGATCAGCATAAATAGTGATTTCTACCGGGATTATGGTCCCTACCTGGTTGGCTGTTCGCTCGTTAAATGACTTTACGAACTCCATAATAGCTACACCGTGTTGACCTAGAGCCGGACCAACAGGTGGTGCTGGTGTAGCCTTACCAGCCGGGCACTGCAGTTTGACAATAGCGGTAATTTTCTTTGCCAAAGTAATCCTCCTCATGTGGTCGTAGCGGGCTATTAGCCCTCCCACCGCAAACCGCCGGGTTTAATACCACTAACGGTAGGCTGCTGTTCTTATATTTTCTGTATTTGTTCAAAATCTAATTCGATTGGCGTCTCCCGCCCAAACATAGATATTACAACGCGTACCTTACCGCGTTCAATATTAACTTCTTCAATAATGCCATTAAAGTCTTGGAATGGCCCAGCCACAACTCGCACTTCATCGCCTTCACTAAAGGCTACCCGCGGACGCGCTTCATCGAAGCCCATCTGCTTGAGAATGGCTTTTACTTCTTCTTTATCTAGCGGTAGCGGCTTAGAGCCTGAACCCACAAAGCCAGTGACTCCCGTGGTGTTGCGCACAACATACCAAGAGTCATCGCTCATCACCATCTCCACCAACACATAACCAGGGAACACCTTTTTTTGGGTAATCTTCTTCTTACCATCTTTGAAGTCGATTTCTTCTTCGGTAGGAACCAAAATACGGAAGATCTTATCTTCCATATTCATAGAAGATACTCTTCGCTCAAGATTGGCCTTCACCTTATTCTCATAACCAGAATAGGTGTGAATGACATACCAGTGTTTGTCGATATCGCTACCCTCGTTGAGAAACTCGTCAATATCCATCCGCTTCTCTTCGGGCGTATCTTTCTCTTTTAACACAAGCGAGGGGAGTACAACTGACACATAAAGCTGCCAGCCCTCCCTGTCACCCCCTCAAAATAATACCCAGGAGTCTGCTGAAAGCGAAGTCGACAACACCGACAAATGTCGAAACAATGATGGTGACGACTATTACCACAATAGTATAAGTGGTAAGCTCCTTGCGATTAGGCCAGTTCACCTTGCGTAGTTCAGCGCGTGAATCACGCCAGAACCGCCTGATGCGCTCCGATAGGGAACGTTTTTGAACCGCCTTGTTTCCTACTGCCATCGTGCTCACATCCTCGTAAAGGTCCGTATTGGTTTACCTGGTTTCGCGATGAGACGTTTGCGCACGGCAGGTACTACAATACTTCTTTACTTCAAGCCGATCAGGATTGTTGCGCTTGTTTTTCGTTGTCCGATAGTTACGGTTTTTGCACTGGGTGCACTCCAGGGTGATCCCAACCCGCATCCCAGCTCACCTCCGGGTCATATAAGGTTACCATATGACTCTAGCACACCACCTTGAGCCTGTCAACAAATCATGACATATAAATAATGTCCTAATAATACATTACATACTCTCCACGTACTGTGCTAGCCACGCCTTTCGCTGTTTATAATAGGGCATAGTTCGCTCCAACCGCAACCAAAACTTCGGTGTCAAGGTTGAAATTTGGGTCCACTTTTCACACACAATCCTCCTCCCGTACTGCCATGACCCTGGGAGCAAGGGCAGCGTAAAACCGATTCATGGCATCGACGGCCTTTACAATTGCGGCAGGCCATGTGGACTCATCTGCCCAGCCACCGGGTACCGTATAACTAATACGTGAAGCTTGTCGACCGTCGAGTCGCTGCCACAACAATTCACCGCCAAAATCTGCTTCAATGGCATCGCACTGTGCAAATAAGTTGTCGTAGATTGCCTTGTTCTCAGTAGGTTCAAGGGCATTAATATATAGTTCTACTCGGGTTTCACTCTTCAAAACAACATAGTTCCACCCCTGACCGTGCCTTCTCGCGCCAATCCAACTAAAACGGCTTGGAGAAGTATGTGCATGTAAGTCGGATTGGGCTTTAGCATGAGACAGCAAAGCTTCCCAGAAGTGTTGACGGGCCTCGTCGCGTAGCGGTCTATCTGCGGAGTTAGTATTCGTCTCTTCGGGGTCTAGGATGGGTTTTGGTACGGGTGGCTTCTCACCATCTAAGTCAAGCCGTGATGGATTCCACACCCACTCGGCAAGACGAATGTAAAGCTCCTGCCGTTCAGCTTGCTGTTCAGGACCAAAGTGATCGTACGGACGAAACGGCAGCCCTGTCTTTGTGCGTAACCTGGCAAAGGCAGGATTGTTTTGATAGGCCAGTGGATGTAGACTGCGAGCCAACAAATTTGGCCCGTGGCTCGCATAAGCATCTCGTTTTGCCTCGTATGGGGCATCCCCAAGACTCTGATTTAGGCCCCGTTGCAGAAGAAGTAACCCTCCAAGCCGATTCCGCTCCGTTTCAAAGTCGCTGGGATGAGCAAAGTAATCTACAAATGCATCGTATTTGTCAGCCCAGATATGTTCAATCTCAAATGGACGGCCACGGCCTCTTGAGACGAGATCCTCGAAATGAGACGCCAATCCACATTGGACATCAACCCAGTGGGTCAAGCGAGCTAGGATATGTCGGATTTGACGGTAGTTCTGGTTATGTAACCGCAAGCGAGGTTCGCTAGTAAAACTTTCACGTTGCGCATCCAATTGTGCGCGCAAGTAAGCTGAAAGGCTTGGTACATCATGATCACGTAGCTCTTTCATTAGCTGAAACAGAGTGTAGCGAACGGATGAGTAAGCAATGGTACGGAAGTTCCACACCCTACGAGCAAGCCAAATGTCGAGGAAATCCGCAACGAGAGCCACCTTCTTCTCAACTTCCTCAGGCAAATCGTCAGGCGTTAGAGGCGCCAGAATGGCTTGCGTCTGCAGTGTAAACCCACGGTCTTCGTTGTACCAAATGGATTCCCAACCTGAAGTTATTACGCATGCAGCTGTGCGGATCGCACAATATTGCCGAGCATAGAAGTTCATATCCCGCTTTACAAAACGGATAAAATCATCGGAGTCGATGAGCTGTAACCGGTCTTTGTTGTCGCGAATCCAGCGGTGAAACTCTGTGCCGATACGCTCGTAGTCTCTGTTTGCAGCGCCTTTTTTCCCTTGACGAATGGTTTCTGCATGGCGGGCACGTAGCCAATCCTTGAAGAAGTCGGTATCATCTTGATCGCCACCAAGGTCTTTGATGTCTTGAATAAGCGCCTGCCAGGTCTCATTTGCAGCCCGCTGGTCGTCTTCATAACGAATGTTCGACAGAACGTACCCCTTCAGCATATCGGGCAAACTTAGCGAGAGTCCACGGTCGTTCATGGTCTCGAAAATGGTATAGGCGTCTTCGTCGGAATACGCTTCGATCTCGACAAAGTGAACATTGTGCTGTAACCAATCGATGAAGTGCAAGAGCGCTTTACCGGCTACTTCCTCAGGAAAGTAATCTACTATATTGTTGTAACGGGCAACAAGATTTTGCACAGATAAACCATGGCCATTGGTATCGAATGGCTTACCTGTCAGCAAACTATGCATGACTTCGGTGCGTTCGTCTACATCAAGGTTAAAGCTCTTGTTGCCGTACTTGTCAGAATAGATAAGGCTATGCACTTCGACGTGTTCGGCACGGTCCTTCTGCAGATGATGCAAGTAGACGAGCAGCAGAGTTAGCGTAGTCAGTCGTTGCTGTCCATCGACGATAAACCGTTGCCCTTGTTTGTGGCTGATAACAATAGAGCCTAAAAAGTATTGGCCGTAATTTTCCACTTGACGACGCTCGTGACCTGGCATGTAGAAGTCAAGAAATTTGCCCGTCAGATCGTCGATGAGTTCCCGCACTTGACGCTCTTTCCAAGCGTAATCACGCTGGTAGAAGTCGATGGTGTACTTGGATCCGTTTAGAAGTTCCCGTACAGTGCGGGCACGGCCTTCAATACGTTTCATGAGGACACCCCCTCGGGAATTGGAACACAGACTCGACCTGTGAGCAGATCATCCATGAGGCCTTGTTTCAGAAGCCGGAGTTTGGATGCCTCCATCTCCTCTGCATCAAGACGAAGTAGATAGCTATTAACTCTCAAACTGATACCGATTTACAATAGGAATAGCCTGACGACTAGCTAATGCCAGAATGAGTTTTACCTGTGTTCGAAATGAGGCTTTAAGAAACACTGCATTCACCGAAACGTCTAGCACTACAGCATTAATCAGCAGCATCACCCAACATTTAGCCTTTCGGCAATAATCTCGGGAAACCCTACTACTGCTAGCATTTTTTGCGCAGCCCACTACGTAAAATTACCGGAAATAGAAATACCCTTCGTATTAGGAAGGGTATTTCTCATGGAGCCCGCAATCAGAATCGAACTGATGACCTCATCCTTACCATGGATGCGCTCTACCTATTGAGCTATGCGGGCATGGTTGCGGGGGCCGGATTTGAACCGACAACCTTCGGGTTATGAGCCCGACGAGCTACCTGGCTGCTCCACCCCGCGACGTTGGTGGAGGGGGAAGGATTCGAACCTTCGAAGGCGTCTGCCAACAGATTTACAGTCTGCCCCAGTTGGCCACTTTGGTACCCCTCCACGTTATTCAGTTGTACATAAGTGCTAAGGCAAGTGCAATTGTAACACCTGGCCGTTGCCCTGTCAACCTGGTGTTATTGGTGTTTCTGTGGAGCCAGCGGTGGGAATTGAACCCGCAACCTCCCGCTTACAAGGCGGGTGCTCTGCCAATTGAGCTACACTGGCCTACCGAGCAAAACGCTGTTGCCATATATGGCAGCAGCGATCATTATAACACCCGTTATGCCTTGGGTCAATATTAAGCTTGCCGGGCCATTTCCGACTCGCGCTTCTCTAAATACCGTTCTAATTTGCGTTTTACCCGCTGTAACGCGTTATCTATAGATTTTACGTGGCGCGATAGTTCTTCAGCGATCTCCTGATACGATTTACCTTCCAAGTAATACATTAACACTTTCCACTCGAGCTCACTTAAGAACTCACTCATCCGATTCTCAATGTCAATAAACTCCTCGCGGCTGATCACCAGTTCCTCAGGATCAGTCACCTTATTGCCGGAGATGATATCCATAAGCGTACGGTCGGATTCTTCGTCGTATATTGGCTTATTCAAGGATACATATGAATTGAGAGGAATGTGTTTTTGCCTGGTGGCGGTTTTAATGGCTGTTATAATTTGCCGTGTTATACATAGTTCTGCAAAAGCACGGAACGAGGCCAGCTTGTCCGCTCTAAAGTCGCGTATTGCCTTATAAAGACCAATCATACCTTCTTGAATGATATCTTCACGATCAGCACCTATAAGAAAATACGAGCGAGCTTTGGCTCTGACAAAATTACGATACTTGTTGATTAGGTACTCCTGGGCAAGCTCATCTTCTTCCCGAGCTAGCGCCACTACTTCCTCGTCTGCCAAACTTTCATACGCGGCATAGTAGCTTCGCTCTGCATAGACGCTCACCCGCATCGCCCCCATCTAAACACAAGCAGGTTTTGGTCTGGCCAGCGCCTGCCTTTTTCATTTAACCTGCTAAACTGCAATTACAGCCTTAAGTAACGCACCGAGTATAAATTCTTACACCAGTTGTGGATAATCTTCGAGAGATCTCGATATTATTTGTTCTAAGTACCAGGGTTTCGCAAGCCAGTAAAACAGGCCTGCATAGCCCCTTAAACAAATCTATGGCCATTATACACCAGGCTATCTGGGAACGTCAAGAAACTGCAGGCAGCAACTCTGATGTAAGAATTCACATGTTTTAGGAGATATCCATCGATGACTCACTCGAAATATGTCGATAAGGTATGGGTGGTTGCCTTTGCATATTTGATGTATAATCTTTCATATTGATATGGTAATCTGCGGGAGTGGCGCTTGTGAAAAAGAATGTTATATCGCTTAACCAACTACCTACGGCCGATATCGCTGCCATTATTGACCAGGCGGTGGCCATGAAAAAGCACCCGGATGATTATGCACACAGCTTATCCGGGCGTAATTTGTTGATGCTGTTTCAAAAGACCTCCACCCGAACCAGGCTTTCCTTTGAACTAGGTATACAAGAGCTAGGCGGCCGAGCTATAGTGATGGATTGGGATAAATCTAATTTTGCTATTTCACCTATTAGTTATGAAGCCAAATACGTGTCGCGCCATGTACATATGATTATGGCTCGCCTAATACGCCATGAGCAGTTGTTGGAATTAGCCAACAGCGCTAGTGTTCCGGTAATCAACGGTTGTTGCAACCGCTACCACCCCACACAAGGGCTAGCCGATCTGCTCACCATTTACGAAGAAGCCGGCACCTTTAAGGGCGTAACCATAGCCTATGTGGGCATTCACAACAACGTGGCCAATTGTTTGGCTGCCGGCGGAACTAAAATGGGCGTGCGCGTTATTCTTATCACACCTGAGGTGAATGAAGCTTCGTGGGATGCACAGTTAATGGCACAAGCGGAGCAGACTGGTTTACTGGAAGTTACCAAAGACATTTCTGCTATAAAGAAAGCTGATTTTGTTTACACAGATACCTGGGTAGATATGGAACACTATCATTCTCCGGAATACGCAGCAGAAAAAGAGCGGCGCCTGCAAACGATGATGCCCTATCAGCTGCGACCGGAAATTCTTTCTTCTCAACAAATAATAATGCACGACATGCCTATACACCCCGGACTAGAAATAGCAGCCGATCTGGTGTATTCGCCACAATCGCGCATTTTCGATCAGGCAGAGAATCGCCTACACGTAGAGAAAAGCCTGATGCTACACTTGCAAAGCAGCTAAATGCCGCTGACGTGCTGCTTCAAACAGCATGAGCGCAGCAGCTACCGATGCGTTTAATGAGTTAAGGCGGCCCACCATGGGAATGCTAGCTAAGTAATCGCAGCGTTCAGCTACTAGGCGGCTTAGCCCTTCTCCCTCGCTTCCTACTACCAACGCAATGGGGCCAGTCATATCGATCTCCCACGGTGGCTTTCCCCCTTCCATGTGGGCACCCACCACCCATATGCCAGCCTCTTTTAATGCTGCTATCTCTTGCGCTAAATTGCTCACTCTGGCTACAGGTACATACTCCACTGCCCCGGCCGATGTTTTAGCAACCGTAGCGGTCAAGCCGACTGAACGCCGGGCGGGAATTACCACTCCATGCCCGCCAGCAGCATCAACACTACGCAACACGGAACCAAGGTTATGTGGATCTTGAAGGCCATCGCATAATAGAAGCAATGGTGATTCCGCTTTTTGCTTTGCCATTTCTAGCATAGTGGCAACATCAACATAAGAGCGAGCGGCCACCATGGCCAACACGCCTTGATGAGCACCTGTAACTGACCGCTTGTCTATAACTCGGCGATCAACTTCCTCCACCCGTATCCCTTTATCACGGGCTAGCGTTATTATTTGCCC
>CAYMKM010000085.1:0-4298 GCA_964390985.1 uncultured Clostridia bacterium
TTTATATGCGCAAATGTGGGAAGCGCAAGCGCAATGGTATGTGAAGGCCGGGTGAGGAAGTTTAATATACAGCTACTTCTACGGTAATTGGAGTACCATAGTGAAACAGACGATTATCTGCAATAACACAACTCTCGCCCTGGGTGGCCTCAATGCACTGTAATTTGCCAAGACTGCCGGCTACATGCAGCTCTTGAAACCCGGTGGCAAGTAGGGTAATTTTAGTTCCGCTGGAACCTAGCTCAAAATGCAACGGTGAATTTGTCTTCTCAACCCACCATGGAGGGCGGATATCCTTATTAAAATGAACTACCTGTTGGCCACTTGGTAACCCAAAAGTTAGTACACCATCCGTATAATGCTGTACCAGGCTATCGGAATAAGCTTTGACATCATCTTTTGTGCGAACTGTTACACCTATAGCGTTACAATAATGATCAACCCAACTCGGTATTTTGCTGGTTATGGGGTTTATGATTATGTGATCTTCTGCAATTTTCACGTGTAACTGCGCAGTTAAGACAGCGGCCATCGCCATCGCTAATTGATCCTCGGTGGCAAAAGCATATCCGTGTTTTTCTCTAACCGCCTGCAGAGCCTTAATGCGCTTAAGCAGGTCATCTTGTTGGTTACGCATATACTCAATATGTTGAAAGCAGGTAATAGGCATCAGGCGACGGGCCATTATTGCCCAGGCGGCAGGCAGATTAAAGGGGTCAGGTGCAGGTTGGTATAGCAGAATAGGCTTGCTACCAGCGGTTATATATACAAATGGGCGAATAACTGCAAACGCCTGACCATCCTTGGGTGCGCCGGGAATTCCGTTAGGCCTAAAGCCAAAGTTATATGCGATGCCAGAATTAGCTTGTAGCGAAAAGCTTTGTTCGGGGCGAGTGATATACCAGCTATGGTGGTTCGTTCCTACATGCTGCCAAGGTAAATTTAACGCCGTAAAGGCTAGGCGATGTTTCTCGTAGGCTAATTGCTCCTCCTCGGGTTTCATCCCTGGTTGTATAGTGAGGTGGGCACCCATTTTTAAATGTTTTTGCTGCACCCAAGCGGCAAACGACTTAGCTTCGTTAAAATAGGGAAAATCCGGATCATCTATAGAATATGGAATGCCGTACATGGCGCCACCAAGCAATAAGTTACCTTGGTTTGTCACGCGTGGTACTGAATAACGGCCAATAAAGACTGTCCGGTTACCAAGAATATTAGGCAACGGACTTTCAACATGACCAGCATATTTATAAGAGCCATCGATGTTTAAGTAGATGCGAACGTGGCCCGTTTCTCCACCGACTAATAAATCAAGTTGGCCGTCATTATTCCAGTCGTATGGGTAGGGGGCGGCAGCACGTTCACCAGTAGATAAAAGCAGCGTCATCTTAGTGTAGTTGAACCCTTGCTTTGGGTCACTTAAAAGGTAAACTTGGCCTAACTCATCGCCAACATATAGCTGCTCGCCTGTTAGAACAGGGACTGTTGACCCAGGTAGAACCAAAGGTTGATCACACAACTTCACAACACCTTGTTCTACAAACTCAAACTGGCCAGTCTCTTTGTAAACTTTGATACTGCCATCGGCACCGCCTAGTAGTAGCGAACCAGTGCTATAGAAAGGGGCGGCATTTGCTGAGGTAGCTACCCTAGCTAAGGGTTGAGGCATATTATATCGTTTGGATTCGGTTTGCTTAGTAATATAAACTTTACCATTCGGTGCACCAACTAGTAGGTAATCACCGACTTTTTGGGGTACGGTACGAAAGGCATTCTCTAAATGAGAAAACAGCGTTTTGTAACCAGGGTATTTGCCGAATTGCATGTAACCCTGGATATCTCGTAGAACCACGCCGGTGGAGTATATAGAAGTGTTTTCTACGCTAACATTCTTAGTGTTTTGCAGAGGTACCTCAACTAATCCGGCTTGCCATGCACCCCAATCGAAGCTTTGTTGTACAAGGTAGAAAGAGGGTACCTGGCCAAACTCCTTTAGCCATGTATACCATTCAGCGTAATCACGTCTAGCTAGAGCATGACTGGCTTCGTAGTGGTTTTGCCATGCTAACAATGGCGTACCATAGGCCCCCAACGGGCGAGCAAGCGAGAACCCATACTTTTCTATACTTACATAATGTAATAGTTCATCGACCAAGAACCCGGTCATTGCCGCTAGGCCAGGGTGAAAAGGTTTAGGATCTGCGAAGGTTAGGTCTATTGAATACTGAGTAGCTAAAAATAGATCCGAGAACCAGGTGATTGTGCCCAAACCAACCGCTCGGCTTGATGCTAGAGTGTATTCTCCGGCGGTTAACAGCGGAGTATTCGGTATATCCTGCGGCTGAAACAGGGTGTAGTTAGTCGGATATAATGCAAGCCAATCCTGTAGAACCTTTTGCAAAGCATGCAGCTCACGCGGGGTTTGGGGAAAGGTAGGTTTAGGTGTGATGGGTTCGGGTAGCATGTGCACGTGAGCATCGGTATCATTACCACCGATGATGCAAAGATGTCCACCTTGTTGAACATACTTTTCCAACCCAGGTATGGGTTGATGATTATAAAGAAAAACCACATCATAACCATCAAGCCTAGATACAGGCCAGGTGTCAACCGTAACGTTATAAACTAGCGTTTGCATTAGGTGACTATGAAGGGTAGAGTCACTCTCTACGATTAGTACTCTTAGGTTGTAATCGCCGTAACTAGTGGTCAGAATTGACAAGTGCCATGAAGGTAATAGTAGGATTCCTACGATAAGCGTTAGGATAACACTGGCAACTATGAAACGCGTCCGTACATTCAATATAATCCATCCTTATTACTAATGCTCTTTGATTATTAGAATGGAAAAGTCCTGCAGAAAATTATATTTCATAGGGTACCGAGGAATAGCAGGGCTCATCTTAAAAGCATGGAATCACACTGCGCCTAATGGAACATGGAGCGATCACGGCCAACTAGGAATAGGGACGATATCCTTATTTGAGGGGAAGCCTGTTCATGTGAGTACTATTACTGATATCACTGCGATTGGTGCCGGGGGCAATTTCGTTACCGCAGCCGATAAATACGGTAAGTTGTGGTATTGGGGGCTTTGCGGTCCACTAGATTACATTAATTATGTTCATATTTTAGATTTGAATAAGCCACGGTCTCCCGTGGCCTAAAGCAATACACGAATTCAGTGAACACCAGCCCAAAGGGTGAATTAAAGAGTGGCGCCCACTGAATTCGCGGCCAATTTCAAGCCTTAGTTATCGAGGAAAACCAGATAGCCAAAGCGGTTTTTGTTAGTAAACTTGCCATAAGTGGGATTCCATGTTAACCACATGGCACCATCAGTAATCTGGTGTCCGTAAATACCAATGCGCCATGTATCGCCAGCCTTTGGTGCATCTACCCATAGACACTCGAAAGGCATCATTATTTCTACTGTCCAGCTGGTGGCTGTTTTACTTACCGCAGCTCTTACTTGCCCTGTCCCGCTCTCTTCAACTACTGTGCCATCAGCAATGACCGTCACCTTATTGTAACCGTACGGTTCTGGGCATACCAAGGCCACTTCTACTTCATCATTATTCCAGTACGAATCAGCATCAATCGTTAATGCGTTAGAATCCTGGGTGGAAATGTAAAAACCAATATAGAGGTTCTGGTTATCGTATGCTAGATAGACTACTCGTGGAAAATCACTGATCTTAGTACTCAAGTTATCTTGATCGACGATTGCTTTTGCTCCCATTTGGCTGGCTGTTAACCAAGCAGAGTCATCCAATACGCCATCAATTACCGGCGCCTGAGCTGTAAAAGCAGCAGGCACGCTTAAAATTGGAGGATCTGCAGCCAATACAGGGGTAGCCATGGCGAATATCACCAGCACTATGAAAAACGCGATCTTCTTCATTCTTTCTCCTCCTATACAACATAAATAACTAGCATGATTTACTGAATAACTACACCACTGCTGCGGTAGGCCCCTGCGACCAAAGTAGACACTTGAGGACCATAACTGACAAGATACTCTTGTGGCATTAGCGAGTAATGACCAATTGCTGCGGTGCGCTAACCTTGCCGTCGCTGAACACTACCATGTATAAATAGAGACCGTTAGCTAAGGGCCTGCCTGCTGTGTTGTACAGATTCCAGGAAACGCTTTTAGTGCCGGCTAATATTGGCTTGTTCCATACCAAGCGTCCACTGATATCGTATACCCGCAGCGTGCCACTTACGTCATTAAAGTAGAAAGTAACGCTAGTCGATGCCGGGTTAGGGCCATGGCCAATAGCGTCGGTAGTAAC
>CAYMKM010000085.1:4398-7806 GCA_964390985.1 uncultured Clostridia bacterium
GTACTTCTTTCACACCGTTGGCGTCCGATGCTGTGGCTGTTACCTGATATATACCACTAATAGGTGCTAAACCAGGGTTAGTAATAGTCACCATGGGTGGGGTGTTATCCACATAAACCGAACGAACTAAAGAATAAGATGGTCCACCTACTTGCTTTAGCGTACCAGTGGCCAATAGCGAATAAGTACCGTCAGCTAACGCTGTGGTATCCCAGGCGAATGCATATGGAAATTCTGTATCTACGGCGGCTACAGTATCGCCAATATAAAGCTTTGCACTATCTGTAGTATTTAAATACTCACCTATATTACCCACTTGCACTTGATAGGTACCGCTAACAAATGTGCCATCTGTCGTTGGTGCTGTTATTTGCAACTGCCGCACCGATTCTGATGCATACTGCGTATTCCCGTACAAACCAATGTTAATGCGCTTACCATTATCTGCTGGTTCGTTGGAATAACTGGCGCTTGGGTAACCAGCATCAATGCACGGCGAGTGCACATCATCTACTACCCAGGTGGTACCATTCCAGCGGCCAGCCTTCGACTTAAGGTGGTAATCTAGATGGGTTGGATCGGCAAATAGCGGATTAGCATTAAGGGTAGTATTTGCTGTAGCATTAACGTAATTACCGCCGACATTGTTATATAAGCAGTTATTATCCAGGATGAAGGTGTGAGTTTCTGGATAATAATCCATCACACCCGCCCCGGTACCCTCTGGTAGATATTTACGTTTAATGGTGTTCACGATGATATTATTACGCATTATGGTTGTATATTTTCCGCTGGTGCCATTGGGTTCTAGTCCGCTAAACCGGGGTGGGGTAGGGTAAATGTACGCAACAGCAGCGTGGTAATTGCCATCGAATACGTTGTTCTCAATGAGAGTGTCATAAAACCCGCTGGTTACTATGCCGCCCAACCAATCGTAAGATGGATGTGTGCCGCAGCGAGCGAATATATTGTGATGGATGTGGACGTTTTTGGCTTCGTCCTTTGTATAAGGCTTGCCTAGGGCGATCAACCAGATGCCGGGTCCGTATGTATCGTGGATATTGTTGTTGTATATCTCAATGTCATTCATGGGTTGAGCTTTGTCTTCACGGATGTATTGAACTTGGATTCCAGGGCCGCCTGCATCCGGCTCATATTGGGTGTATATCTCGTTATTGTAGAATTTTATATGGTTCGAGTTCCAGGCTCTTAAGGCGCTGTTAGTCATGGTGCGCACATTGTTGTTCCAGGCTTCCACATTTTGGCATTGGATGGCAAACAGGCTGTCATGGCCAAGTTTGTAGATCCTGTTATCGTGGAATTTAACGTTATTGCTGTATTTTACTTTTAAACCATCGCCGTGGCTATCGTGTAAATACATATTGTAGATCTCTACATCGGCGTAATAGATATGCACAAAGTTATGAAAACCCTTGCCCCGTAATTTATGCGTATTCCCTTTGTAGTTCCCATCAATTTCGAAGCCGCGGATGATAATTCTACCAGAGCTGGCCTTCGACTGTGAAATCATGGGTTTTTGCGAAGGCCATGAATTATTGTCGATTATGGTAAGTACGGCTGTAGAATCGCCTTCGAGGATAATATTGTTACTCAGCATAAGCGTATCGTTGATAACGTATCTGAACGGTCCCTTCAAGTAGACCGTCGTATAACTAGGATTGCTCGCTACAAAACTAAGTGCTTGGTTTATTTGCACATGATCGTCTACGCCATCGCAGTTAAAATCGCCGCTACCATTACCGGAAACATAAACAATAGGGGCCGGGCTCATGCCGAAGGCGGCAGACCCATACAAAAGTATTAAACAACATATTACTGTTGCAACTCTCGAGTATGAAACAACGTTCAATATAAGACCCCCTTTACCCTGTTGGCCTTATTTGGGTGCGCCAACTCCAATCCATTCGTCGCTGGTATTGGGGTCGGTGTAAACATCACTTCCCGATTCAGCGTTTACATAGTTCCCGCCAATATTGTTGTACAAGCAGTTGTTTTCCAGGATAAATGTATGGTTTTCCGGGTGGTAATTTATCACACCAGCCCCGGTACCTGAAGGCTTATATTTACGCTTAACGGTGTTAATTATGATGTTGTTGCGCATTATGGTTGTATATTCTCCGCTGATGCTTTTTGGTTCCATCCCGCTAAACCGTGGTGGAGTAGGGTAGATATACGCAACAGCGGCGTGGAGGTTGCCATCAAAAATATTCTCTTCAATTAGCGTGTTGTAGAATCCGCTTGTTACAATACCGCCCAACCAATCGTAAGATGGATGCGTGCCGCAGCGAGCAAAAGTGTTATGGTGGATATGGACATCTTTGGCTTCGTCCTTTGTGTAGGGGCTACCGAGAGCTATTAGCCAAATGCCGGGTCCATACGTATCGTGAATATAATTGTTATATATCTCAATGTCGTTCATGGGCTGGATTTTATTTTCGCGGATATATTGAATTTGAATACCCGGTCCGCCTGCATCTGGGCCATATTCGGTGTATATTTCGTTATCGTGGAATTTAATATGGTTCGAGTTCCAGGCTCTTAGGGCGCTATTAGTCATAGTGCGTACGTTGTTATTCCAGGCTTCCACATTTTGGCATTGGATAGCAAACAGGCCATCATGGCCGAGTTTATATATTTTGTTATCGTGGAATTTAACGTTATTGCTGTACTTAACCTTTAACGCATCACCATGGCTATCGTGCAGGTACATGTTGTATACTTCTACGTCCGCGTAATAAAGAATCATAAAGTTATGGTAGCCGTCGCCTCTACCTTTATGTGTGTTTCCTTTATAATTTCCATCTATCTCGAATCCTCGTACAATAATTGAGCCCCAACCGGGGTTTATTTGCTGTATCATGGGCTTTTGTGAAGGCCATGTATTGTTGTCAACTATGGTGAGTACTGCGGTGGAATCGCCTTCGAGGATGATATTGTTGCTAACCATCAACGTCTCGTCGATAACGTACCTGAACGGACCCTTTAAGTAGACCGTCGTATATTCGGGATTATATTGTACGAATCTAAGTGCCTGGTTTATCTCGACATGATCATCTACACCATCGCAGTTAAAATCACCGCTGCCATCGCCGGAAACGTAGACAATAGGTGCTGGGCTCATGCCAAAGGCGGTAGACCCATACAAAATTATAAAACAACACAGCATAAGTATTGCGAACATTACCGGACCGATTTCGCTTCCCGCTCTTGATATGATGTTCAATATAAACCCTCCTGTTGTTGAATGCTTGTCAAAAATAGAGGAGCGTTCGCCGTGACGGGAGAACGCTCTTCTATTTCCATGGTCTACACTAATGATCTAAAAGATGAGACCTATTGAGATGCGGTGTGTTATGGGCATGTTAGCTGGCATGACATAAGCGTAAT
>CAYMKM010000086.1:0-7755 GCA_964390985.1 uncultured Clostridia bacterium
CACCTATGCAGCATCTAACCGCAGGAAAGGGTGGTTAGCATGGCAAGAGCGGCATTTAACTGCTCGTTCTGGCAGTGGCCAACTAATAGCCCCGTCCGCGTCGTAATGAAGTGATAGATATTCTGGAAACCCGATATTTTCCACGGTCGGTTTGCGCATTTTGGCTTAATCGGTGTTCGGTTCATTGGGGGTTCCAAGAAATGTGACACCTTACCCCGGCTGCGTTTCTACCTTTCTACCCCCCGGTTACAGCCTCCCAACCGTCAGAGGCTCCAAGGCTCAGAGGCTCGATCTTGCGACCTATTCTCGCCCGCATGATGCCAGATAGCCCCCGCACCCCCAAAAGCCCGTGCTACGCAGCTAAATCTACTGAAACGTACGATAATATTCGGTTAGCATTTGAATGGCCTTAGCGGATTCGGTGGTGGTCATTAATTTAGCTTTCACTGGATTCGATCCAGGCAGGCCTTTAATATACCAAGCTAAATGCTTACGCATGGCTAATAAGGCCCCTTCACCTTCTTCTTTTATGGCGCGTTGTAAGTGGTTACACGCCATCTCTACTCTCTCTAGTGGACTAGGCTGTGGAAGCAAAACTCCATCTTGTAAGTAGGCTATTGTCTGCGAAAAGATCCATGGATTACCTAGTGCTGCTCTACCTATCATTACGGCATCGCAATTGGTCTCCGCCAGCATCCGCTTTGCATCTTGTGGTGTACATACGTCACCGTTGCCTATTACGGGAATGCTTATTGCTTCTCTAACCGCCTTAATAATAGACCAATCAGCACGACCTGAGTATTGTTGCTCCCTGGTTCGGCCATGCACGGTTATAGCTACGGCACCTGCCTCCTGGGCCAGAGTGGCTATGTCAACGGCATTAGCATTCTCTTCATCCCACCCCTTGCGTATTTTGACTGTTACCGGCAAATGAGTGGTTGCTACTACTGCGGCTACCAACTCAGCGGCACGCTGCGGCTGGAGCATCAAAGCACAACCATCGTTATTATCTACAACTTTAGGTGTGGGACAGCCCATGTTAATATCCAAGATATCCGGGTTTAGTGTATCTTGTACAAAGCGAGCCGCTTGCGCCACTATAGTAGGTTGCGAACCAAATAGCTGCACACCTATGGGCCGCTCTTCTGCGGTGAATCGTAGCATTTCCATGGTCTTTCGATTGTTGTAACTGATGGCTTTGGCACTAATTAATGGGCTATATACGAGCGGACAACCTTGCTCTTTGCACAATCGCCGGAATAAACTGTCACTTACACCGGCCATTGGGGCTAAAGCTATTGGATATGCCAGCTCTAAATTACCAATCCGCCACATTATCCGCCACTACTTTCTTTTTCGGTATAACACTGTAAGGAAAAAAGCAGGTCACATGGCCTGCCCTTCCTAACATAAATAAGTAACGCATACAATATGTGCTAATCAAAATAGACCAGCCATGCTGTTTATTCTTTTTCCTCCAAGGAGTACTTCCGGCGGAAACGTTCAACTCGGCCAGCGGTATCAACAATTTTGTGTCTGGCTCCAGTGTAGAACGGATGGCACTTTGAGCATACCTCTACACGTAGATTTTCACCAGTAGAACCGGTTGTGAACTGTTCGCCGCAAGCGCAGGTTATTGTTGTTTGACCGTATTTAGGATGAATGCCCTGCTTCAAGGGGGTGTCACCTCTTATCTTGTTAATACACCCAGGTATTATAACACACCAGCGACCTGTCTACAATAAACAATGATCATCTCAGGTATGAGGCTGGATTTACAGCTGTGCCATTTTTCCTGATCTCAAAGTGTACGTGCGGCCCGGTTGAGACCCCGGTATTGCCACTACGTGCTAATACCTGACCAGCTTCCACTATTTGACCCACTTTTACCAATATTTTACTGTTATGGCCATAGCGTGTCTCGACACCATTGCCATGATTCACCTTCACTAAAAGCCCGTATCCACCCAGCGAACCAGCAAACGTAACTCTCCCGGAAAAGGCTGCCCGCACCGGAGTACCAGTAGACACAGCAATATCTATTCCGTTGTGCATGCGACCCCAACGCATACCATAATTGCTGGAAACACGACCGTGTACTGGCCATTCAAACACACGTTGCAAGCGCCCACTAGCCGATACAATTGATTTTGGTGCGCTGACACTGGCTGCAATAGCATTAATAAGCTTAGCACCCGGAATAACCAATTTCTGTTTAGGCTGCAGTTTTTCCGGTTGATCCAAATTATTTGTTGAGATAATTTTATTCACGTCAACCTGATACTTTTTAGCGATATCCCACAGGTTCTCTCCCTGCCTTACCGTATGTAAAGCGCCCTTTACACTAAGGACGGTTAGTTCCTGCCCAACCTTCAATCGATTGATATTAGTGAGGTTATTGGCTGCAGATAATGTATCAACGTCAATGCTATAGTGCTTGGCAATATCAGTAAGGGTCTCGCCATTTTGCACAATATGAGTAGTAAACGGTTCTTTCTTGGGAGGTTCAGGGAGGATTTCTTTATTAGTCTCAGGTTTAACACTGCCATTAGTGGTGTCAATAATTTCTTCTGCCTCTAGCGGACCACCAACACCACGCAGCAAGGGGCCGAATGAAATGGATGAACTCGTATCTTCGTCTACCGCAGAAGGCGGTATCCCCCCCAAGCTAATGGCAAATGTTACGCAAAGTATCCCTAAAAGTAAGAACGGGTTAAGTTTAGGGTGCATCCATAAGCCTCCGGTTAAATTCGTTAATCGTTTTAGTGCCCGTGATAAATCAAACCATAATTTTTGCCATTCGCCAACTATGCGGTTTGTTCCTGCCTGAAATTTCCGTTTCATTGGGCTCGCATGTTATCGGCTTGAGGTGATGTAAGTACAACCTCCATAAATTCCGCATTCGATTTTGTATGCGTCAGCCGATCTATAAGTAGATCGGTAGTTTCTGCTGTGCCCATAGAAGCCAGCACTTTCCGTAATATCCAGGTCATATCTAGCTCCTTCTCAGATAGCAACAATTCCTCCTTACGTGTGCCCGAACGGTAGATATCTATTGCAGGGAATATACGCCTTTCTGCTAAGCGCCTATCCAAATGGAGTTCCATATTGCCTGTCCCCTTGAACTCCTCGTAAATAACCTCATCCATACGGCTGCCGGTATCAACCAACGTTGTAGCCAATATGGTAAGACTACCGCCTTGTTCAATATTGCGAGCCGCACCAAAAAAGCGTTTGGGCCGATGTAAAGCCGCTGGATCTACTCCACCAGAAAGTGTTCGCCCACTAGGTGGTACAACTAAATTGTGTGCCCTTGCCAAACGGGTAATACTATCCAGTAAAATTACCACATCAATGCCATGCTCCACCAACCGGCGTGAACGTTCCAGCACAATATCGGCTACGCGCACATGGTTTTCGGGTGGCATGTCAAAAGTAGAGCTAATCACTTCGCCCTGCACTGAGCGTTCCATGTCTGTTACTTCCTCGGGACGCTCATCAATAAGCAGAACAATTAGCTCTACCTCAGGATGGTTCGTGCTGATGCTGTTCGCTATCTTTTTTAACACTGTGGTTTTGCCAGCTTTAGGCGGCGCGACTATTAAGCCCCTTTGTCCTTTACCCAAGGGGGCAATTACATCAATAAGACGAGTAGCTACATCCTTGCTATTTTCTACTTCAAGTCGCAGACGCTGATTAGGGTATATAGGTGTAAGGTCGTCAAAATTTAAGCGGGTGGAGGTGCTTTCTGGATCCTGTAAATTTACTGCCTTGACCCGGATAAGGGCGTGATAACGTTCACTTTCCCTGGGTGGACGAGCAAAGCCAAGTATATGATCTCCTGTGCGCAAGCTAAATCGACGAATTTGCGAAGGAGAAACGTAAATATCGTCATTACTAGGTGAATAATTCTTACGCCTTAAAAAGCCGTAACCATCTGGAAGCACTTCCAAAATGCCTTGCGTGAGCAAAAATCCCTCGCGCTGCGCCATTGAATCCAAGATGTTAATAATCAACTCATGTTTACGCATTTTCGCCACGCCTACTATCTCTAGGCTCTTGGCTAACTTTTGTAATTCGCTATTGGTCATATTTTCCAATTCGCATATATTCAATTGTTCTACTGCCTCCTGTGGGCTACGCGCTTCAATAGCGGTGGGGACCCGACATGAAATTTGCGTTAGGTACCTGCTTGTATAACCTTGTGCAACACAGAAATGATACGGAAGGCAGGCCCGGTCAATGGATATACTTCCCAGCCGTGGCCGTATTTATGGGATGGCAAATGACATTCCTTTCTTTACTTACTAAGTAATATCCTTCCTTATGATTAAAAACACTTAATCGCGTTTAGGAGTGGCGGACCCCTACCTTATTATTACGCTTTCATATCTGTTTATTCTTGTTTATTCTTAAGGAAATAATCAGGAGTAAGATCGGCAACGAACCTGCGTATTTCTTCTTTTTCCTCATCGTCCGCCCGATTGGGGATCATCGCCTTGGCGGCCACTTCTTCAGAAATATATAACGGCGAGCCACTACGCACTTGTAACGCCAAAGCATCAGACGGCCGAGAATCTACACCAAATTCCCCGTCTTTGGTCTTCACATAGATACGAGCAAAATACGTATCCTCCTGCAAATCATAAATAACGATGCGATCAATTTTAGTGTTGAGCATCTCAATTACATTTTTCATAAGATCATGAGTCATCGGCCTGGGCATTTTTTGCCCATCGAGTCCCTGGCTAATTGCAACAGCTTCTGCCGGACCGATGAGAATGGGAATGAACCCTCGTTCCTCAAGATCAGTGATGACCACCACAGGCTGCATTTCATTTGGTGTAAATCCGACAACCTTCACTTTCATCCTGACCATTTAGATTCCCCCCTCGGGGTTCATTTTGGGCCATCTTTAACGCCATTATATCAGACTACTGCTTCCCTTGCTAGCATACCTAACTCCTGTAGTGAGTATATGGCCTGCTACACTTGGTTTAGTGTTGCGGCCACAAAAGCGCTGAATAAAGGGTGTGGCCGATTGGGGCGCGACTTAAATTCTGGATGAAACTGACAACCTATGAAAAATGGCTGCGAAGGTAATTCAATCACCTCTACTAGCTGCTTATCTGGCGAAGTGCCTGATATTCGCAACCCTTTCCCTGTTAGCAGATCCAGTAGATTATTGTTCACCTCATATCGATGCCGATGCCTCTCGTAAACAACCGATTCACCATAAATGCGTCCGGCCATACTAGTTGGATCAAGTACACAAGGATGCAAGCCTAATCGCATGGTGCCCCCTTTTACCTCTATATCATGTTGATCAGATCGTAAATCAATCACCGGATACGGAGTGTTCGGGTTGAACTCGGTACTATGCGCCCCCGCAAGCTTTGCCACATTGCGAGCAAATTCAATTACGGCACATTGCATCCCCATACAAATGCCAAAGAATGGACGCTTTGACTCCCTGCAATAGCGTATGGCGTTTATCATCCCTTCGACACCACGAATATCAAATCCGTATGGCACCAATACACCATCGCAACCTGCCAATATTTTAGCAGGTTCTTCCTTTTCTAGCAATTCGGCACTTATCCAGGAGATGCGCACTCGAGTGTCGTTGGGGATTCCACCATGACACAACGCTTCGGCAACACTTAAGTAAGCATCGGGCAAGGCCACATACTTGCCCACTATGCCGATATTCACTTCTTTACTAGGGGTTTTGATACGCCGCACCATATCGCGCCAAGCGTGCAAATCAGGTCCAGCATCCTGCAACTGCAGGCGGTCTATGGCGATGCGATCTAGCCCTTCCTGCTCAAAAATGAGGGGTATCTCGTAGATCGTCTCTGCATCGACATTAGGTATTACCGCTTGCGGATCAATGTCGCAAAACAGACCGATTTTCCGTTTTATATCCTCCGATAGAGGCTTTTCCGAGCGACAGACAATAACATCAGGTTGTATACCAATACTGCGCAACTCTTTCACACTATGCTGCGTTGGTTTGGTTTTTAGCTCGCCAGCCGCGCCGACAAACGGCACTAGAGTAACATGAATGTAAAGGACATTATCGCGACCTACCTCAGTCTTCATTTGGCGAATAGCTTCCAAAAACGGCAACGACTCTATATCGCCAACAGTGCCCCCTATTTCTACAATAGCTACATCAGCGCCACTCTCATTAGCCACCCGCTCAATGTGCGCTTTAATTTCGTTTGTCACATGCGGTATAACTTGCACAGTGCCTCCGAGAAAATCACCGCGACGCTCTTTAGTTATAATAGATTCATAAATACGGCCAGAAGTAACATTGTTGATTCTACCTACACTCATATCAATAAAACGTTCATAATGGCCTAGATCAAGATCAGTTTCAGCACCATCATCTGTTACAAAAACCTCGCCATGTTGCATTGGACTCATTGTACCTGGATCTACATTGAGATATGGATCTAGTTTAGCAATAGTTACGCTAATACCGCGACTTTTTAATAACCGGCCCAATGATGCTGCTGTAATACCCTTACCTAAGCTGGATACCACACCACCGGTAACAAATATAAACTTGGCCATGTGTTGCCTCCCCAAAACAAATACCCCCGGATAAAGGCCGGGAGTTAAGCACCATTGCCCATACACCACGCCAATACTTCAGCGAGGTGCTTAGCTTTGGTCATCTGCCGGCTCATCCTCGTATTTATCCATAAGCCAAAGAAAAGTCACCATATGCAGTAAGGAAATGAACCCGGCCATTAGAAACACCAATGGAGCCCGTAACCTAATGCATATATAAATGACTCCCCCAGTTAAGGCCAAAGCGAATATGGATATCACCAAATTATCCAAAGCCATTAGCACTGCTTTTTTCAACACATCCCGTGTTAATATGGGCTTATAAACAATAAAGGGGAAAACATATATACCCATTAATCCCCACAAAATAACCAAGTACCACCAAAAGTAACCTAACCAGCGAATAAAGCCCGATTTATATTGCATAAACCAAGCGACATCTATGAGCAACACAACTAAAATGACCAGCATGACGGCGGTTGCCTTCGCTGCCGATTTGTAATGAACGCGAAAAGCGCGCCAAAGCTCACGCATGTTAAATGTGTTCTCGGTAACCAAATAATGAGCACCAGCATATATTGCAGCCGTTACTGGACCGCTAATCAGGCTTAGACCAATAATAGTCACTAGCACGGCAAATAATCCTACTTGATTCATCAGCATTAAGCTAAAATAGGCACCTGGTCCAAAACCAAGTAGGAACCAGGTTATACTTAGAAAAACGACCATACCTAGTTGATCGTAAAATTGGCGAAACGCCCGAGATATCACTACCCATGTGCCTTTTAACGATTCCCCTGCCAAGGTCCAACCTCCTTAGCTTGCCATACGACCCATGCCTAACAGAGCCTGACGAACTACCTTCGCTGCCAACGCTGCTGTGATATCAGAATGATCGGCAGGTGGGCATACTTCAACTAAATCGAAACCAACAATGTTTAAATTCGCCAACATATCTATAGCCAATAGCAACTCCCGTGCACTGCATCCCCCAGGCTCAGGGGTGCCTGTCCCCGGCGCATACGCTGGATCAACCACGTCAATATCAACTGTTACATAAACGGGTCGACCAACGAGTTGTGGTAAAACCTGCTTTAATGGCATCAGTACTTCATACGGAAAAAAGTGAGTGTTCTCCTGCCCAAAAATAAATTCTTCTCGTGTGCCAGA
>CAYMKM010000087.1:0-7607 GCA_964390985.1 uncultured Clostridia bacterium
CTCTTGTACACTGGTGCCACTGCCTTTTGCTATGCGCAGTCGACGACTGCCATTGAGAATAGAAGGATTTGCCCTCTCATTTTGGGTCATGGCTTGGATAATTGCCTCTACCCTTTTGATCTGTTTTTCATCTACAAGGTCATCGTTTAACTCTTTTTTTCCGGAAAGCCCAGGAATCATACCTAGAATTTGGTCAAGTGGGCCCATTTTGCGAACCTGTTGTAGTTGGGTAAGAAAGTCATCGAGGTTAAATTCGTCCCGCAGCATACGCTGGGCCATCTGTTTGGCTTGTCCTTCATCAATGTTAGCCTCTGCTTGCTCAATTAATGTGAGAACATCACCCATGCCGAGTATGCGAGAGGCCATGCGATCTGGGTGAAAACCCTCTAAAGCATCTAGTTTCTCACCAGTAGTGACAAATTTAATTGGTTTCCCTGTCACTGCTTTTACACTAAGAGCTGCTCCACCCCGGGCATCGCCGTCAAGTTTAGTAAGAATAATACCACCAATGGAGAGTTGCTCATTGAAGGTGGTGGCTACATTAATGGCATCTTGGCCTGCCATAGCATCCACTACTAATAATATATCGCTAGGATTAGTAGCAGCCTTGATTTGCTCTAGCTCCGCCATTAGTTGTGTATCTACTTGCAGGCGACCGGCTGTATCTATTAGTAGAATATCGTTGCCATTGCGACGGGCGTGTTCTATAGCTGCTTTGCTAATATCGACCGGGTTGCTTTCACCCATACTAAAAACCGGAACATCGGCTTGCGCGGCCAACACCTGTAATTGTTTAATAGCAGCTGGACGGTAAATGTCAGCGGCAGCTAGCAACGGACGATGACCTTCTTTTTTTAGACGTAATGCTAGCTTAGCAGCGGATGTAGTTTTACCCGAACCTTGCAACCCAACAATTAAAATGGTGGCCGGAATTTTGCTTGATAATGCTAGTTTAGCCTGGCTGCCGCCCATAAGGTGAGTGAGTTGTTCATTTACAATTTTAATAACCTGATGAGCTGGCGAAAGGCTGCTAAGAACCTCTTGACCGACGGCACGTTCACGCACTCCGGCAATGAAATCTTTAACCACCCTAAAATTAACGTCAGCTTCTAAAAGGGCTAAACGAACTTCACGCAATGCAGCGTCTACATCTTGTTCAGTTAAGCGGCCGCGACCGCGTAATTTGGCAAATGTCGCTTGTAAGCGTTGGGTTAAATTCTCAAACACGCTCTGTATCCTCCACTGCATCAAACAAAATGGTCAGATTATCATTTATTTCCGCTAAGCACTGCATAATGGCATTTTTCTTTGGCTCAGGCATATCGAGCACGAGAGCGTGCAATTCACCCATGTTGGCGTGTAATTTCGCCAAGACCGGATGTAATTTTTCATCGCGTGCCACCAACTGCATGTGCTTTTCGAATTCACAAAGGGCTTTTTGCGAACGCTTAAGTATATCGTAAACTGCTTGGCGTGAAATACCGTGCTGAGTGGCTATTTCACCTAAAGAAAGATCGTCTTCATAATACAATGAAAAAAATCGTTTCTGCCGCTCGGTAAGCAGTTGCCCATAAGTATCATATAAAAGTGACATGTGAAGTGTTTTGTCCATAAACAGACCTACCCCCGGTCACCGCAATACATGGGCAGTATACTGCACTCTACCAAGGGTGTCAAGGGAAAATGGCGCGCACGAAAGCATCGGCATCAAAGGGATACAAATCCTCTATTCCTTCGCCTAAACCTACCAATTTTACTGGTAATCCAAGCTCAGATGCGATGGCTAAAACAATACCGCCTTTTGCCGTGCCATCAAGTTTAGTAAGCACTACTCCACTTACTGGCACCGCTTCGCTAAACAAGCGTGCTTGAGATAATGCATTTTGGCCAGTGCCGGCATCTAAAACAAGTAGTATTTCATCTAGGGGACGGCCCAGCTCGCGAGCGGCTACACGCTGCACCTTAGCCAATTCTTGCATTAGATGAGCTTTGTTTTGCAACCTGCCCGCCGTGTCAATTATTAACACCTCAGCTTGGCGAGCTGTAGCTGCTGCAATTGCGTCGAAAACAACAGCTGCCGGGTCACTACCTTCTTGACTAGTAATTATGGATACACCTGAACGCTGAGCCCACACTTCTAATTGCTCAACCGCCGCCGCCCTAAAAGTATCGCCAGCGGCAATTATGGTCTTCCAACCTTCTTGTTTGTAGCGATATGCCATTTTACCAATAGTTGTCGTTTTACCGGCGCCGTTTACACCTACAACCAGAAAAACAAGCAACTTGCCTTTTTGTGGTTGCACAAGTGGTTGTGCTTTGGCTTTCAGCAGTTGGGAAATCTCCGTAGCGAGTAATTTTTGAACTTGGTCTGGATCTTGCACCCTGGTGCGCCGCACCTTTTCTTGTAATGCGCTGACCAATGCCATGGTTGTAGGTACTCCTACATCAGCTTGTATTAATACTTCCTCAAGATCCTCGTATAAACTGTCATCTATAACGGAGCGCCTCGTGAAGGCTTCTTTTAGCCGCTGACCTAGGCTGGTACGTGTTTTAACTAATCCACTGTTAAACTGTCGCCCAAATAGATTGCCAAGCAAAATGTATACATCCTTTCTAGTGAGTCAACCGTAACGACATAAGTTGCGAAACCGCGGCGCGATCCATGCTAATCCCATATAGGGTATCAGCGCATTCCATTGTCTGTTGGCGGTGGGTGATCACAATAAATTGTGTTTTCCCAGCAAAACGGGTTAACATGCTAGCGAAACGCGACACGTTTTGATCGTCCAGAGCAGCATCTATTTCATCTAGTACACAAAACGGGCCGGGACGTACCACTAGTATGCCAAAAAGAAAGGCAATGGCAGTTAATGCTCGCTCTCCCCCTGAGAGGGCCATCAATGGCTGCCGTTTTTTACCAGGCGGTTGTACATTGATTTCTATGCCAGACTCTAACGGATGATCAGCGTCAGTCCAAGATAGATCGGCATCCCCACCACCAAACAATTCGCAGAAGATATCCTGAAAAGCCTTATTTACTGCATCAAATATGGCACATAAACGTTTTGTGGAGGTTTGATCAATCTCTTGTATAGTCTCTTCTAGCCCTTCTTTGGCGGCAATTAAATCGGCGCGCTGTGTACATAAGAAATTGTAACGAGCTGTAACTTCTTCCACTTCAACTAAGGCACTGTGGTTAACGGGCCCTAATTCAGATATCTCCTGTCGCAACTGGGCAATTTCCCGCCGGGCGGCTCCAGCATCGAAATCCTGAGCAGATGGTGTTGGTTGTACTCCTCTTTCAGTTAACCTTTCTTCTACGGCGCCAATGGCAACGGCAACGCGCTCTAAGCTAACTTGTGATCGATGTAATTTTTCTTGTGCGTCCTCTTTATCTTTATGAGTTTGCCGTATTTGCTCCATATTGGCCGCTAATTTTTGCCGATATTCCTCGGCTATGCGGCGGGAGTTCGCCAAGTCAGTCTGCTTTTTTTCCAACTGATGTTGGTGTTCTGCTTGCGTGGCTTCTGCCTCGTTTATTTGTGTAATGATTTGTTCGTGCTCTAATTTGCTTTGTGCTAGTTGCTCAATCACCTGTGCAAGTTGCTTATTACACTCTGTCAGCAATTTTTGCGTGCGATTAACTTCATTTTGTGCTGCTGATGCCGCCTGGGTGGTTTCTACCATAGTAATTCGCAACTTGGCAAGTTCATCTCGCTGTGTATTTTGCTGAGTTCTTAGATCGCCTGTTTGTTCGGTGATCTCTCGAAGTTGTTGCTCAACAGCGGCTTGACGTTCCTTACTAGCTGATATTTCCCGTTTTGCGGTTTCTAGGCGTTGTGTCCAGGCGTTATTTTGGCTGTTTAATAAATCTTCTTCTTCTTTAAAGCGTTGGTTGCTTGAGGTCAGTTCTTTTTGTTTTAACTCAGTGGCAGCTAAATCCCGTTGTATCGTTGCTATATGTAATTCAAGCTTATGCATATCGTTTACTAGTTGTTTTAATGCGCTCTCTTCTTGCTTAATTTGGTTAGTCGTAGCAGTGAGTGCTGTCTCTAGCCGGCTAATTTCGTCCGCCGATTCGTCCATTTGTGTTTGCATATTGGTCAACTGTCGTCCACGCGATAATATGCCACTGTTACGATTTTTAATATGCGAACCACCTGTAATGGCTCCTCCTGGTGTAACAACATCGCCATCTAAAGTGACAATACGTTGATACGAGTTTAGATTCTTAGCCAGTGCTAGCGCGGTCTGTAAATGACGCGTCACTACGGTACGACCCAGTAAATACTTTACAGCCGGCATTATTTTGGCATCACAAGAGACTAACGTGGCCGCCACACCAATAACATCCGGTTGGTTCAGCATGCTTAGCTGTTTATCGGTAAACACTTGATAACGCAAGGCATCTATTGGTAGAAAAGTGGCTCGCCCACCTTTAGTGTTTTTTAAATATGTCACAGCTCTTTGAGCATCATTATTTGTACGGGTGAGTATATTTTGTACAGCGCTGCCCAAAGCTGTTTCAATAGCTGTCTCAAGTTCAGCCGGGACTTGTATTAGTTCACCAACAGAACCAATAATGCCCTCGCCCAAATGCGAACGAGCAGCTAATACGGTGCGCGCCCCCTCATAATAACCCTCATATGAGTCCACCATCGCTGTTAGCATTTGATAACGAGATTTTACCTCATGGTAAAGGCGGCTTTGCTTGGCTATTTCAGCCTCTAGCTGCTGTTGCTGGCTAACAGATTGCTGAACTGATAATTGACCGTCTTTATGTGCCTGTTGACATGTGGTTAACTCATGTTGGCCCTGCTTTAACTGCTCATGCAAACGATCATACTCGTTCTTCGTTTCTGCCAACCGCGATAATTGATTCTCTTTTTCCTGCATCAATTTTGCTCGACGATTATCGGCCTCTGCACTTATGCTTATGCTACTGTGCAATTCACCTTCCCAGCGAGCAACAGCGGTCTTTGCTGATAGTAACTCAGAACGAAGCTCTTCGCATTGCTTTTGCGAAGTTTGCATAGCGTTATCAACAACAGTAATCTGCTGTGCGTATTCATCGATTCTCTGTTTGTACTGAATTTCAGTGGATTGGTATTGCTCAAACTTTGTTTGGTTGGTTAATAACTCTTCCCCGAGACGCTCTCGCTGCTGGTTAAATAAGTTTTGCTGCTGTTGCGCTCGTTCTATATCCCGAACTATTTGTTGCAAACGTTGGTTACCTAACTCTTTTGTATGCGCTGCTGCCTGCTGTACTTCGCGGATCTGTTGTATTGTTGTGCGATCGGCTTCTACACAAGCCAGCGCGTCTTCTAAGGCCTTTTCCTCTTCTTCTCTGGCTAGTTCAATCTCCTGTAGGAGCGTATTCATAGCCTGTACTGAGGAATTAGCTGCATCCAGCCGTTGTAACTCGAGGTTACGCTGCTTATCCAGACGCATCCATTCGTGATTTAACAGGGCTTGTTCTAAATATGTTTGCCTACCTGTTAGCTCATTGTAGCGTTGAGCTTGCTTAGCGGCACGTTGCAGCGGACCTAAACGTAACTCAACTTCGGCAACTATGTCATTTACGCGTATAAGGTTCTCCGCTGTTTCAGCCAGTTTTTCTAGAGCCTCTTCTTTACGCACGCGGTAACGAGCTATGCCGGCAGCATCTTCCAAAAAAAGGCGCCGTTCTTGGGCGCTAGCACTCAAAACAGCGTCCACTTCACCTTGACCAATAAGGGAGACAGTGTCGCGGCCTAAACCGCTATCAAGAAAAAGAGATTGGATGTCACGCAAACGACAACGTGTGCGATTGATATAAAACTCGCTGTCACCCGAGCGGAAAACGCGCCGAGTCACTGTTACTTCGCTAAACTCTATAGGAAGGAGATGATTGCTGTTGTCGAGCGATAATGATACTTCAGCCATGCCCAACGGGCGCTTTAAGTCGCTACCGCTAAAAATTATATCTTGCATACTCATACCGCGTAAAGTGCGGATGCTCTGCTCGCCTAGGACCCAACGAATAGCATCAGCAATATTGCTTTTACCGCTACCATTAGGACCAACTATAGCGGTGATACCAGGCAAAAACGCCAGCTCAACGCGATTAGCAAATGATTTAAAACCCTGCAGGGTAAGACTCTTTAAATACACAGCAGCCTCCGGATGGCAAATATAGTTGTGAATCAGCATACGATTCGCCAACTATACCGTAGCACCCTGCTAGCTACCGGCTGAGACCTCAAAATATAGATCACGGCGACGCCGCGCTTTAGCGGGAAGTTTGGGATTCATTAGCGAACCATACGCCTTAAGCAGCCGGCGCATCTTCAATTTCACCCTAGTGCGAGCGTTATCAACCACTTTAGCTTTTACGCCGATTTTCTGCTCTATTTCGCTGCACGAATAACCTTGTAAAAGTAGATTCATGACCGTCTTCTCTAACAATGAAAGATGAGCTTGAAGCAAATCTTCTATGTGTTGAGCTACTATTTTGGCTTCAATGATATCAAATGGATCACTTACAGCTGATTCATCTGATATTAAATCGAGCATTGTACGAGTTTCTTCGGCATTGATAAAGCTTTGTAGCGATATGGCGTCATTAAGCACCTTGTGTTTGTAGCCATTGCTATGTTTGATGACATTGTAAACTTTGCGTATGATGCATATGTAGGCAAATGAACTGAATTTGACATTGTAATTATCCGGTCGATACTCTTGAATAGCCGCTAATAGACCAATATACCCTTCTTGAACCAAATCATCGAACTCTAAAAAAGGTGCATAATGCCGACGTACTATATGCTTTACCATAGGCAGGTATTTACATACCAGTTCTTCCATCGCATCGTTATCGCCTTGTCGGGCCATTACAATCAGTGAGAAATCCAATTTATGGTTAGCATCTGCCATGGCGGAAAGCTACCTCCTTTGCTGACTTGTCCCAAGGCAAGATATGCAATGTCCACTCAAGCTAGACCTCCAAGATACCGTTGTCATAATATATCGACATTAAACCACAAAATACGAGGAGCATATTATGTCTACGCTCCTTTTTCACCTTAATTCGACACCTTCCCCAGCCAAAATGAGGGGTTAAGTTATAGCTTCCTTACTACAGGACGCTCTCCTTCCCGCTATGTAAAAAGTTCTAAGCGACGGTTGACAGCAGCTAGCGTTGCACGTCCAGCCGCTTCTGTTTCATCGCGCCGGATAAAAGCTGCACCAGCTAGGTTTTGTATACGTTGACCTTGAAAAAGGGAAACTAAAACCAAGATGGTACGTTCATCAGCCACTGTCACCCAATCTACAGTCTCTAATGCAAAATGAACACCCGCGGGCATTAACTGGCAAGTGGCCGAGAGGACAGCTTGTGCAGCTAGTACCAACCTGCTGCGGCTAGTTGCTACCCCTTTTGCTACCCCTTGATATTTTTCGTCTTTCCATTGCAGCTCGGCACGGACCTCAGCCTCATTACCGGTTATAGACAAAAATATGCCGGTGAGTACCAGGCGCGGATGAGTATGCACAGGTTTTTCTATTTGTGCGACACTAATGCGTTTGCGATCTACGCGCATACCAAAGCGAGCCATCAGACTACTTTC
>CAYMKM010000088.1:0-7588 GCA_964390985.1 uncultured Clostridia bacterium
GAACCCGATAAACCAGATAAAGCCTCAACTAAAGCGGGCCGATCCAGCGAATGAATATATTGAACCAGCTGGCATGCAGCCTTTGCCTTGTTCGATTGTAAACTACCAATAAAATGCCAACGCAAATCAGGCAACTGCTCAATCTTTGGCTTTGCTTCTTGTAATCTGTTCTCACCAAAATCAGTGATACCACAGCTAGCAGCCATGCTAATGGCATTCACATCTACTGTTTTACTAACGGCTATTAGTGTTACTTCGCTAACTGAGCGCCCAGCTCGATCACAAGCTGCGGCCATCTCTTGCCTAACTCGGTTTATATTAGCGGCAATTGTAACCTGCTTCTCATTTTGTTGCTGCAACATTGATTACTTCCGCCTCCCACCTGCCGTGAATATTCGGCAAAGCGGGTGTAGCTCCCTCCCATAGCTCACCAGGGAAAACTGTAAACCCATAGCCTACGTGGTTGCCGTGCTACACGCGCCCCTACTGGTATACCGCTTACAACTGCTTCTTTATTATTTTGGGCAATAACTTGGACACGCATATATATTGGCCTGCGGTCGACCAGTAAGTAGACTGCAGTTCGCCCCTTTTTATCAGTAACAATACTACTCACCGGGATAATAATACCGTAATGCCGATTACGTGATAATGACACATGCGATAAATACCGATAATCGTTAAATATCGCCGGAAAGTGATTGCTACACAACAAAGCTAGCGTAGATTCACCCTTCTGCTCTACTTGACGCACTTGCATGTATGCTTGAATATCGCCTTGTGTAACGAGCACTTGTCCACCGGCTGCTAGTGCCTGTTTACCTTGTACAGCGACGTAGAGCTGGCAGTTAAGTGTATCGATAACCTTGTAAACAGGCTCACCGACTTCCACTCGATCACCTGTGTTAAGTTGATCAACACGAAGTGTCCGTAATTGGGACCATGCCTGTGTCATTGGCTGGTCAGGTTGTAAACTCTCCATACCATCTATTAGATAACTTAAAACTCCTGCTTGTTGGGTTGTCAAAGTATGTAATGGTTGACCTTCGTCATCTACTATAATAGCGATAACATCGCCAACTCGCACATGCTCTCCTTGCATCACCTGTAGCTGCAACCATCCACCTACAGGGGCAGTAGTGACGATTTCATCTCGTATTACCAAACCCTCGCCATGCCAGCATTCTTCTATAAACCCTGTTCGGGCCGTTGCTACGTTAGCTAAACTATTGATAATAACAGGGAATACTCGCCACCCAATTAATAACAAAACCAACGCCATAGCCGTAATAATAACCTTACCACGGCCAGTTATTCGCTTTTTACGTCGTCTTTTTGTTGGCGCTAATTGCACCAGCTTCATTTTATTACCGCCTTACAAACGCCAAAATCAGGGTGGCACTACCTAGCAACCACGTGTAGTAGGAGAATAGAACCAATCGATTTTTGACCACTACTAAAAATAGCCGAATAGCTAAGTAACCAGTTACCATAGCGGTGATCATGCCTGCAACCAATGGAGCTATGCCGATAGTTGCCGCTGAAATGGCCTCGGGTAATTCAAGGATAGCGGCCCCCAAAATAGTTGGTATAGCTAAAAGGAAAGCAAAGCGAGCTCCATCACTGCGAGAGAGACCACGCCACAAACCAACACTTAGCGTGGTGCCCGAGCGCGATAACCCCGGAAGTATGGCTAACGCCTGCCCGCAACCAATCAACAATGCATCTCTGCTACCTACACTTTTCGGCTGATTGACACGCGCACTAGCTTTATCAGCCAAGTAAAGTAACGTGCCTGTAACAATCAACATTATCCCCGTAGTATAAACAGATGCAAACAGGCGCTCTATTGCATCGCTAAATAGTAAACCTATTACTGCAGCAGGAATCGTACCTATAATCACCATCATTAATAGGTGCCGTCCCTGCCTTTTTTCCTCGTTGCTACCAGGTAATAGGCCGATAAGCATCTTTTGCACCTCAGGAAATAGAGCAATAATTATTGCCAGCAAGGTGCCAAAGTGAACAACTACATCAAAGGTGAGATTGTGCTCCAACCCTAGCAGGTATTGACCCAGAACTAAGTGTCCTGAGCTGGAGACGGGTAAAAATTCGGTCAACCCCTGCAAAATACCTAAAATAACAGCTTCGCATAAAGTCACATCACATCGCCTTTCTGCTGCCGGCAATCTAGTGGCGTTATTCCGGACAACGCCTGCTAGTTCCGCAGCAGGTCCATCACTTCCTTCCGTATCGAACCCAAAATACGTTATAACGCTTTTGGACCTTCTGGTGTGTCCAGTATTTGCAGTATCCGAATTAACTCACCTGTTTGTGCATCAACATAATTGACGAAGAAAGCCTCCCCAAAATTGCCTTTAATTTCATAGGTTAGCTTCTCTTGGAGTAATTCTGTCGGTATCAAAGCTAGCTTAGGTGAGCCAGATACTTCCAGACCGCTGCTAACAGCCTGTAGTGCCCGCTGGGCCGAGATAGTTGGTTTAGCCAACTTTCGGTCGTGATGTTGCATTAGGTACCCCAGTGCCTCGTAACCAATTATCTGACCATTATCAAGTGCCACGGTCACCTTTAGCAAATCAGGGTAAATAATCACCCCTTCCTCTAGTGGAGCAAAGGGGATAATCGCCATGGCATCTGCTTGATTTGCATATGTAGGTATTACATTAGCAAAACCATTTGCCACCAAGAAATCTTTGGCCCGCCTACCGGCTTCTTCTAATGTGAGAGTAGCCTGCCCCATTTTTCGCATTACCAGCATCCATACTACATGCCCACCCTGACAACTAATGTCAATGCGCGCCAATTCTTCATTGCGACCTGGTCGGCGAATGCGTACCTGATAAACGGGGATTTCACCCTCTGTGCGGCCAATCACTTCCGCTATTACTCCGGATGGTAATTGCGCATCATTAGCAAATTGCAGTGCGATCTCTTCCGCTCGCCCTTCGCTGATATTCTTTCCTGTAATACCCTTAGGTGTTTTTTGCAGAATGTGATCAGAAAATGGACCGTCGTAAATGATGGTAGGAAATTCGGATGCTTGTTTATCGAGCCTGACGAAATCGTTATCGTCAATCTCCTTCGATTTTTGTCCTAAGCGTTTATTGGTGCTTTGCTGCAACTCACCCCAAGGCATACTACCGCCAGCAGCCTTAGCTTGTACGGTCCGCAAAGCTGAGTTTAGCGTAGCTGCTTCTTTTTGAAACTTGGCCAGTTTCTCTTGATCTTCTTGTTTTAGTTGAATTCCACTAGCGAGCTTACGTCCGATGCTGTAACCAAAGTCGCCCACTTGGGTGAGGAATTTGCTAGTGCGCATCAGTGTTCCCTGTAATAATGGCAGCTGGGTTAAATTGGCCTGAGCGGCGAATGCTTGCCGCCAAATATCCGAAAAAATAGATAGGCCAAGCTCACTACCAGCGCTAGGAGAACCTGACAACAGCAAGCCCTTGGCCAGTAACACTTCTATGTTATCCACATGCCCAACTGCTTCAAAAAAGCGTTCTTGATAGTTAGCGGTTAGGCGCCTTTCCGTCTCCCGCCTGGCATTTAACTGCGATATACCCCAAACGCCAGCCAACACTACCAACAAGGTAGCGGCAACAGTGGCTTTCCGCCATTTGTTTGATGTCATGGTGTTCCCCCCTATATCCCTACTTGGCAAAAACGTGGTTACCAATGCGAGCAATAATTTGCCGACTCCATATCCATGCACTCACTGGTTTAGAAGGATTCCAAAAAAAGATGCAACCGTAAGTAGGATCCCAACCATTGAGTGCTTGACGGGCTGCATTAACCGCCTGAGTGCTTGGTGTTCTTTTCCAAACCAGTCCGTTTGAGACTGATTCAAAGGCATGTGGTTGATATACTACTCCACTAAGTGTGTTTGGAAATGAGGGGTGACGAACGCGGTTTAATATAACGGCTGCCACCGCCACTTGGCCAGAGAGCGGTTCTCCCTGGGCCTCAGCAGCCACTAACCGTGACAGTAGGTTTAAATCCTCGTTCCTGGTATAGGATGTAGCGGTGGCCACCACCGGCACATTTGCACCACTTACTGCCGTTGTAGCTACCGGTAACCCCAACGCAGCCCGAGTGGACTGCCCTACCACTCCATCCACTTTTAAACCATTTTTCCTTTGAAAAGCCATTACTGCCTGCGTAGTTGCTGAACCGTAGATTCCATCGACTGATCCGGTATAATACCCCCATGTTTTCAGCCGGGTTTGAACTTCACGCACGCCACTACCTGTGCTTCCTTCCCACAAAACGGCGCCAGTTTGAGCTAAAGGTGTTCTTTGTGCATCAAGTTTTGCATCCGGTAAAATGCCTAAAATGGTGGGTACTACCACTAAAACGACGGCCACTGTTAGCAATAATAGGGCCGTTTGCTTTGTGCGTTCCATTGCCATGTGTGCTCCTTCCTTATAGCAAATGGCGTATATTTTCTCGTATAGTCTTTCCTGACTTACCGTAGGTATGCAGTAGTAGGAATTACGCACCATTTTTAGCACACTCCCATAGTATGTTAGCGACTGCAAGCAACCCTGACTGTGAGTTTCAATTTGACTCCAGCAAAGGGGCTATCCACAAAGGAGGGAAAGGCAACCTATGGCCAAAAGCAGCAGCTTCGGTCTAAACTATTGGCAGCATCAATCGCGCTCTAGCCAGCTGCCACCCATTAGGGGATCGGAGATCGAGGAGTACCGCCCCGAATGCATCGTAGCCGAGAAAGTGTACGACGAATGCACGGTTTGCGAGTGCCCGACATTTCGTTTCACGGGACTAAGCCCGCAGCCAGCCAACGTTGTATCTTGCGAGGTTAAAGATGTTCGGATTGTGCCTGATCCCAGCATTCCCCGCGATGGTGAAGTAGAATTCACTATTGAATGGGAGCAAGAGGTAGTTTACACAGATTCAGAAGGGTACGATCACACGGTATGTCGCACATTCAGGTTTAAAAAGCGCATCAGATTACGTGGCGCACGTATGGGGATGAATCTACGCTTCTTCCATCTAGTTCGCTGCCTAAATTGTCGGGTACGGGAAGTCGAAGGTGCCGAAGATTTCATTGAGTGTGAGGTTGGCTTGTTCATAGTGGTAAAGGTGACATTCACTGTTCAAATGGAGATCGAGCGCGCTCGTTTCTGTCCACAACCACCCGAATGCGTGCAAGTATCACCGATTGGCTGTCCCGAATGGGCCGATTTGTGCGAACGTGGCGAATTCTGGCCTCCGTTCCCGCCACAGTTGGACTAACAAAACTCGTACCACGAATGCCAAAGGCGGAGGGATCTCCTCCGCCTTCGCATTACAGCAGTAGTTATAACCTTGGCTTGATGAACAGTTGCGATACATACACTTTAATACCACTTTTATATACACCCACACCTATCTCTGAATAGCCAGCACTTAAGATATTAGCTTTATGTCCGGGGCTATCCATAAATGCGTTGTGGGCAACTGTCACCGACGAAACTCGGGCAATATTCTCGCCAGCGAACTTATAGGAAATCCCCGCTGCTTGCAGCATCTCAAAGGGAGATCCATAAGTGGGTGAAATATGATCGAAGTAACCATTTTCTGCCATATCTTTCGCTTTCAACCTAGCCAGCCTTACGAGCTCCATGTTCACTTTTAGTGCTGGCAAGCCACGAGCGGTTCTCTCAGCATTCACCTTGGCAATAGATAAGTTCTCATCTGCGCTTAACCCATTTACTGGTGTGGGGGTTGGCGTAGGATCTGGCGTTGGGATTGGCGTAGGATCTGGTGTGCTTGGTTTTGACGGCGATGTGTTTGGTACACTCGGCCGCAGCCAACCCCAATAGTTGTAAGTGCCCGTTTTATAAGTCGTCCAGCCTTGGCTGCTGTAATTCGAATAGTAGGCTGCTTCACCCACAGCAGAGCCCACTACCAGGAGAGCAATAACAACAAACGCCCATACTGTTCTTCTCGCGATCAAAATAAACTCGCCTCCTAAATTGGCCCTACAGAATTGGCTATTACTTCACACCGCCAATAAGCTTCGAGAAATAGCCAATGCCTCCTCTAGCTGGGATTATGCCAAATTTAACCCTGGAATTCCAAAACCACCCGCTAAACAATACTCGTCATGACATCGCCAACAGATGAATAAGAATGGACAGGAGCCTGAAGGGAGATATGCGGAATGGAACAACCAACTACCGGCTCGGTTTGGTCTGAACGAGCGGAGATAGTCTTAGAGGGTGGCGGCCCGTTGCGCGGTGCCAGCGAAGTGGTAGATATTCGCTCTGAAACGATAACCTGTACGGTTAAACAACATGAGGATACCCTTGTTGTTGAAGGCTCCCTAAATGTTTATCTTTACTTCACGTTGTTTGGTACAAAAAATGTACAAGGCCATGGGGTGCAGGTGCCTTTTCGTACGCAGATAAGCGTGCCTGCTGAAGTGAGTGGTCCATTCCAAGCGCAAGTTTTAGATATCGTCAACGATTATTCTTACGACCGCCAGTATGAACACCTAACACATACCATGCGACTCTTAGTTGAAGTTCAAGCTAAGTTAAAAGCGGTAGAAACGTCAGTAGACTCTACGAACACCGATGTTCCCGCTGTTGAAGCGATATCGACACCATCTCCGGCAGAAAATGAGGAAAAACCACATTTAGGCGTGGCACAAGGCACCTACGAAATTCAACGGCAACCCTATACAGGTCCCGAACCCGACTGGCCAAAGTCTAGAGATGATGAAAAACCAACCAGCGATGCCTGCGAACCTACTGTCGAATCAGCGCCGGAGCTTGAACCAAAACTGGAAGCACCCCAAACCAATGAGGCAGATACTACGCCAGAGCCAATTGCTGTACCAGAGATTCTACCTGAACCTGAGGCGGTACCTGAACCTGAGGTGGTACCTGAACCTGAGGCGGTACCAGAACCTGAGGCGGTACCAGAACCTGAGGTGGTACCTGAACCTGAGGTGGTACCTGAACCTGAGGTGGTACCTGAACCTGAGGTGGTACCAGACAAGTTTGTAGCATCTATTACGCAAACACCTTTAACTCAAACTGCCGCATTCCCTGTTTCAAGAGATAACGACGAGCGACTCATTGTATGGCGGGCGTTCCCATCCACCGAATTACCTGAGGTGTAAAGCTGGAAAGGGTGGTGCTAACGTTAATAATCACAGCTCCACCCTATGGCTGCATTGCCATGTGCACCCGTACCGATTAATATGCTGCAGATTGAAGTGAGGGCAATATTTGTTTTGCTTCCGCTTCCTTTTGGGCTTTAGCTCGGCGTTCCACCTCCTGGCGCTGATACCTTAGACCAACATGGTCTAGGAATTCTACTATCATATCGAGGCCGCTCAAATCACACAGGGCCACAAAATCCTGCAATTTCCTCGCCATTTTATCTACAGAAAGGTCCTCCGTTCTAACCTGCACCAAGTTAATTCCCCTGTTTTTCACGATCTTCGCCTTAATGCTATCTCGCACTTTTTGCTTCTCTACCTCTTCTTGCGAGGCAAATGAAGTGGGGTTAAAGTGCTGCTCGCCCTGGTACTCCACTGCTAAATTGTTCTCTT
>CAYMKM010000089.1:0-7534 GCA_964390985.1 uncultured Clostridia bacterium
CTTGCCGACGTAGCTTTGGCTACCATGCACAAAACCAGTATTACCCTCATGTTCGCAAGCATCAACACTATTTGCGGTACCTAGCTTTATGTAGGAAACCACTAACTGTACGAGCTTGCGCCAACCTGGTAGGTGTATCACCAGCCACAATTTACCGCTGGCGACGCATTTACCTGCAAGTACTCAGTAATACCAGTGTAAAAAGAATTACCCCAACGCCACAAGCTGGCATCGCTAGTACACCCATTTATTGCGAGTGTTTGCCCTCACTCGTGCAACGCTTGCGGCAACCTCATCCTCTAGGTTGGCGCAGCAATCAATGCGTTCGCTTGCCGGAAACACCTGATAGACGCTTCGATATATTACACATATACATTGCTCATATCACCATGGAAGCAAACCAATATTCGTTCATCGTGCCACGTTGGAATGAACCAGTAGCTAATGATTTTTGGACCAAGTGGGGAGTGAATGAACCAAAAAACTGGCATCGCGGCAAGCATACTTCACTTACTAAGCTGATATCGCTATTGTTTGTTCATTGGCTTAAATCCTTCCGCGGTATACACGTTAAATACCTGCATCTTTACCTGTCCTGGTTTAATGAATGCTGGCGTGATATTGCCAAAGCCTACGGTTTTAAGATGACATTAATACTAAGCAAGCAAAACCACACCATATGAGACAGTGTAAAAATGAAAAAGTAACACTTCATCACGCCCGCCCCCTCCACGCAGGTTGTTTAGCTTATCCGTCGAAAGAGAATACAAACACGGGAGGTGCACCTCATGAACAAAGAGACTAATATAAAGCTACCCGAAAATCTGCCCAGCGGCATCTGGGATACTTATGGCGCAACCATACAGCGGTTGGCGGATAAACTAGGTGTCACACAACTGCATCATATTGGCTTACTCGCCGATAAACCCCACCCTCAAGCCACGTTTGTCCCCTCCACCTGCTGTTGGGTGGGCCCTGTGGATGACGGTTTGGAAACACTCTATTTCGATTCGGAAGAGAAAAGCCGCCCATACAGTAAACCACACTATTGCTTTGCCGTAAAAGAGACCGAATCCATATTAAAGCAGGGTTACCAAGTAGATAGCCAGGTAAATGGCCCCTTAGGCCCTGCCACTTTCATCACTGTAGATGGTGAAACCGTTGAGCTCTTGATACCAATTGACTAAGTCTAGCCTCAATGTTATGCTAAGTCAGCCAAGCCCGCGAGGAGACCGCGGGCTTTTTTTGCCCGCTTTGGCGGTGATCAAATGTACAAAAACCGTTGTGTTACCTCCACCTTGCTGCTACTCTTAATACTCCTAACCATTAATAGCCACACCCTAGCTAACACAGCTAACACCAATAATACGCCCTTCCTCTTTCCCACATGGGAAGAAATACGCTGGCAACAAATAGTACGCCAAGACAACCTCTATGATTGTGGACCAGCTGCTGTTGCTACATTGCTTCAGTTGTTATCTCAGGATCAGATTGCCTCAATCCCTGAGGTCGATGCCTACACCTCTTTAGCCCAGTTGCAAGCGCTACTCGCCGCTAACCAGTTACCCTGCAGCGGCCTGTACATGCCATTCGATGGCCTTTTGCGCTACCTCAACGATTTCCATCTCCCCCTCATAGCCCACATCATGTTACCCTCCCCGCACTTCACCGTAGTCAGCGCTGCCCAAGCTGGGCATATAATAACCTATGATCCCGCCTTAGGCCACACTAGCTGGGAATACGCTGAATGGAAAAGCATATGGACAGGCATAGCCTTGGTTTTGTGGCCTCCGCCCAGCGGTGGTAGCTTCACCCAGGATGCATCCATTGAAGAACGCATCAAGCTGCTTACTAGGATACATTGGCAAGGAGGTATGTGATCATGTTATCAATTCGATCATCCATTTGCTTATCAGTAATATTGGCCCTAGCTGCACCCACCATAGCCGCTTCATCCAGCGAAAACACATGGCTAGCCCTAATGAGACCCGCTGAAGGTGTTTTGAGCATTGCCAGCAGCCTGCAATGGAATAATGAAGAGAATACTTATCCTGAATTATGGGGGCGAGTAAATCACAGCTCCACCAACCAAACGATGTCCATTGGCGTATGGCATAGAACTAAAGGCCCCCTTCAACGCTGGGGGCTTGGCGAAGCAGTCATCACCAATATCTCGCTTTCACGCCAACTCATAAATGAAGAAATCACAACTTGGGCACCTGAAAACCCCATCAGCATCATCCGCGACGCTGAGGAATGGCACACACAGATTGTACTAGCCTGGCAAGGCGAATATATCAGCCCCCTTTGGCACGTCGGTGGCCAATATGCCCTGCGTCTGGATGCAGCAACGGCGAGCTCCCTGTGGCAGGAAACATCCTTGTGGTTAGCTCGCATATACGAACCTGCCCTTCTCAGCCTGCATTTGCATAGAGCCACTCGTGCCAACCAACATATAAATCAAGCATCAGTAGGTGGTGAATTAGCTATAAACACACGCCTAGCTTTAGCAGGCAAAACCTTCTTTTACTGGCAACAACACCCCAACGCTGCAGCGCCCCGCACGCCAATACTCTCCTGGCAATTAGGGGCAACTATACGAAATGCCGACCAAAGTGGTTGGTCGGCAACACTAACACTCGATAAAAATAGCCAACGTATTACTGTGGAAAGGAGTCAACCCTGCCCATGAGGCTTCATTAAAACCGTAACCCGGTGGTAATAGCTATGCCCGTCTCATTTCCAGCACCTAGCAAACTACCCAAATCTGTCGTACCAATATCCAGGGTGAGTGGCCCTAGCTCCAGGCCCATCCCCATAGAGAATAATAGCTGCTGTGAACCCTCAACATACTTAGCACTCATGCGCAATGGCAGCGATTTGAAACGATTAAGCTGCGTACCCAGTGTCCATTCTTTCTCCCCTTTGCTTGCTCCATTCAAACACTGGCTATACTGCAGCGACCATTGCACATACTTGCCAAAACCAGCTGTAAGCCCCGCACGTACAATAGCAGGTGAGCTCCAGTCAACGCGCATTTCTATTGGCTTTTGCGCAACCTGCACATAGTTGCCTTTCCCCGTTTGCGGATCCACCTCGAAAGTAAAACGGTTCTCCTCGAAATCTACCCACCAAATGCGGCCAATATCGAGCACACTCACATCGACAGCCAAAGCCGGAGTTAAACGCAGCAGCAGACCCATATCCACAGCCGCTCCCCAACCCTTTTGAGAGCGGTTAATAATGATATCGCCGCCACCATTCTTTTTATATATACCATCCTCATAGGTGATAGAAATAGGATCGCCAATAATAGACGCTTGACCGTACTCAATACCTTGCCACAAACGCAATGAGCCACCCATATGAAAACCTTTAATATGCAGTGTCTTCGCCAACCACGGGTCTGAGTAAACACTACTAATGTGGTAATCGCCAATGAGAAGCGTTTCTAAGGTAGAGCCAGCATGTTCAATGCTACTTCCGGGAGTGTGACCTAATAAAAATAGTTGTATGATATCGTAGTTGAGCTCACCTTGCACATGCACGAGCAATGAGGCACCGGCCCCATTGCTACCTATGGCCCCTTGAGCACCGCCACGCAAACCAAAATCGGCCGTCAAGGTACCATCTTTCACCTGACCCAAAAGCTCCTGCCGCTCCGAGAGCGTGAGTTCTCCTTGCACCAACTCGTATATTTTACGTACCGACCAATCGTCCGTCGACAATTGTGCCGAAACTGGTGTAACCGAAAACTGCAAGAAATACGGAGTCTCACCTAAAGCGGCCGGATTCCAATCCATAGAATCAGTAGTACCGGTCAGCGAACTACCGATACCTCCTATGCTAATCAATCCGCCCGTAGGTAATTGCAGCGATGCCATCGCTAAACCCGATGGGCATAACATGAGTATGATAAGCAACACTATAATTCTTTTTACGCCGAATATCGGCATTTGGTGCTGACCTCCGCAGAGCAGTACTTCAATATATGGCAAGCGAACCCGCCTGGTCAATAAAAAAACCCGTGCCAGTTATGACTGTACACGAGTTCTTCACCAAAAACTGCCAGTCCCCTGCTAGTTTTACAACCCTAACCATTCCAAAGTGCCATTTACAGTCGACCATATGCGCTTCGCCAATGGATACACCAAAAGCTGGGCTTTTGCCTCCGGTTCCGGGTGTGCTTCTCGCAACGCTTCTTCATATAAGTTCTGATAACGAGCTAAAAATGGCTGCGCATCAACGCCAATGCCCGAAGCATAAGTGCGAATAAACGCCCGTGTATATGCATTTCCAGGTAAGGAGGAGAAGTGACCTGCTTCGAGTGCTTCCAGATAACTAGTACGAATTTTAGTTATTCGCTGCACATCGCCCATGGTAAACCCTTTTGCTTCCCTGGCTTGTTGAAGCGATCTGCCGATAGTCTCCATGGCCACCCTCCTTTGCTATGCGCTTTTAATTATCGATTTTCGCTATTAATCTTCGCCATTCCTCCTTGTTATTTCGATATTATTGTAATATGCATCAAATGACCTATAATAAAACCTGCGCTAACAGAGACGATAGTCCTATCTGATAGTTCAGTCTTTTAACCAGTCGCGCACCTTCCTAATTTCATCGGCATAATCCTCTTCCTTATCCACCGGTGTTTCAATGATTATTGGTGCCGTAGGAAAAAAGCCTTCCTTAACAAAACGTGCCAAATTGGCGGTACCTATTTCACCATCACCTAACAGCGCATGCCGATCACGCTGACTGGCGTACTGCAGCTTGCTATCGTTAAGATGCACCACCTTCACCAGTTTGCGAAACTCCTCTCTGCCTAACTCCGCCACAGTAGTCTCCCAATCATCCGGGGCAAAAACGCCACCAGCAAAAGCGTGACAGGTATCGAAGCAAACGCCCACTCGCTCTTTTTGCTCTATACCCGACCATATTGCTAACAGTTGATCGATGCTATACCCCAGCTCGCTCCCCTGCCCGGCTGTATTCTCCAGCAGCAGCATCACCTGCCCCTTGTAGTGCTCGAGCACCGCATTGGTGGCATCGATCATCAGCTGTTGCCCTTTTTCTTCTCCTTGCCCTACATGTTTGCCACAATGAACCACTAAGTAAGGAGTGTTGTAAGCGTCAGCAATTTCTAGATCATTAACAATCGAGGCTATGCTAAGCTTCTGTAACTCGGGATCAGCCGTAGCGAGGTTGGTTACATAAGGTGAATGACAAACAGTATCCACACCCCAAACAACCGCCTCTTCCGCCTCTTGGCGTAATGCCTGGGCATCGAAACTCTTCACCCGGTAACTCTTGGGATTCTTCGGGAAGTACTGCACCACATCAGCCCCCAACCCCTGGGCACGCTGCAACATGTTGGCGAAACCTTTACTCACGCTCATATGACACCCAATACGCATAAAATCACCCCTCATTTTCAAGGGGTTGTTCGGCAACGCTTTGCTCTATTCCCTTTTCTATCGGCACAAATATGTAGCACAGGTATATGTATTGAATAGGGCGAAGTAATTTGAAGCGTACCGCTCAAGAAGGTGGCGATCTCTAGTGTTTATTTTGCCCGCCTTTATTCTGCTGCTTTGGCTCATATATAAGTTCATTTTTTATGCGCTCGCTGCGGGTTCCTACATTCTCTTCCGCCACAAAGGTGCTGGCGATGGACGCGTGTTAGATCGCACCGATAGCCGGGAAGTGAATAACATTATCACCGATGGCCTGGCCGCCCATTCCCCGGGATCAAGCTACATTTTTGCTGCAGCCTTAGCACTGGCCCTGCCCTTGCTGGCCCTGCCGCCGGTACACTACATTTATGTTAAGCTAACAAACATAGCTAGTCTCACCGATTCTTTCATGGCCACTAGCTCTATGCGCACCGATTCATATGCCAAAGCGTTGACGCAGATAACCAGCTACCTGCCAAGAGTGGGGTTCGATTTGATCGCCTTGGCATTAATTGGACTCTTCTTTGCCATTCGCCGCCGACGCCTTTTGCGCCGCTCGCCATACCGCAAGTTGCTACTTTGGCAAGTATCTTCTACAGAATGCTCTGCCACCGTTTTAGGTTGGTTTCTTTATTACCTATTCGCTGTCTTCCCTCGTACCACCGCTACTGGTTACATCAATTATGCTGGCATGCTCACATTAAGCGGTGGCTGGCTATGGGTCACCTGCGGCCCCTTGTTTAGTTGGTACTTACACGCCGCACAAAATGCTATTTTATGGAGCATGTTCACTTACCGATGGACTGATGCGATTCCCGGCGTGGTGAAGATGATGGCCATGCACCGTTTGCAATTACCACCGCACGGTATTAGCGAAGTTATAACAGATTACGCCACGGGAACAGTAAAAATAAAAGCGCATATCGATGCGCTCAATGTAGCTCGTCTGCGTGATGACCTACTCGCCATACCTGGCTTGCGTAACCCAGTTATAGAACCCTTGGGCGCTTTGCCCGGCAGCCCGGTTAACATTGTTAACCTACCGCCACGCATGAAGCCACTACCACCTAAAGCCTTTCGCCGTCCGCAAGGGCCACCGCCTGGTTATAATGCAGAAAACAATTTAGTAGAAACGGACGAACCTTAATCGTCAAACAAAAAATGAGGGAAACCCGCATCAGGGTTGGGGAACCCTCGCACAGCCTGATAAGCAATGGCATATAGCCGCTCGGCGTACGATTTCGATATATCCTCCCACTTCAGCTTGCACTCACCCCAATGCTCTAGCGCCATCCGCTCTTCTTCCATGCGCAATCGAATTGCAGGTGCATAACCGGAGACAAAGTGCAAAGCGTGCCCCACGCTGGTAAGGGAGCCATTTAAAGGTACCAAGCGGGCTAAAATAACATCCTGCTTTTGCAGTGATCCGCCTGGTATCGGCCAGTTTACCTCCACCAACTCCCCACCTAGCAATGGCCGGAGCATCAAAGTTACTGGCCCTTGTTTTTGTGACCCAGCTTGCCGACTGTACACCGATTCCACCAGGTAATAAGCGGGGTGACAATCTACCCATTTGGCTAACTCTTTCACCATATCTGGTGGGAGTTCACCGCTCTTTAACGCCTCAGCTAGCAAAGTGCGGCCACCTTTAACGGGCAGCGCCCAGTCAAAATGGAACCAATCGTTAAAACAATCCTGCCAAAAATGGTCTTGCAATGAGCAGCCAACTGTGGAGTAAAAATGCGTTTGCGCCTTAGTTGCCAACTCATTGAAATTAAGGGCGTAATCAGCTATCGCCGCTCGCAACTCCACCAAGCGATCAAGTAATAGCGATTGCTGTGCAGGCAATGATTCTAAGCCCGCACCTATAAGTTCTTCCACTTGCTCAACGTGATGAGACTCGTTGGCTTCTCCTAACCGACGCAACAAACCGTCGACTGGATGCTCAACACAATAGCGATCATCGAACTGCTGAATATCCAAAACAGCTGAAATTCGCGCTGCATTACGACTTACAGTGGCCGCCTTGGCCCCATACACACGGGCTAGCGCTGCATAACGCAAATGCCAACCTTCCA
>CAYMKM010000090.1:0-4955 GCA_964390985.1 uncultured Clostridia bacterium
AATTCATCCCCTTGCTGACACCATAGAATGGGTTCAGCTAATTTAATGTTCCTGCACCGGCCGCTGCCATTCTAAGAGGCTGTTAGTACATGGCTTACCTCGGCTGGATCAAGCGAAAGAAACGCAGTGGCTGCTTGTGGGCAAAATTGGGTGCCGCTACAACGCTGTACTTCATTATATATCTCTTGAATGCCTAATGGCGAACGGTAGGGACGAGCGCTTGCCATAGCTGCCACTGCATCAGCTAAAGCCACCACTCTGGCTTGCACAGGAATATCCAGGCCTGCTAAACCCAGGGGGTACCCGGTACCGTCGTAATGCTCATGATGGTAGAGGATAGTGTTTGGAAACTCATCGCAGCCTTCAATTGATTGCACCATGCGATAACCAATTTCACTATGCTTTCGTATGACCGCCCATTCTTCTGCATTTAGGTTATCTTTTTTATGCAAAATGGCCTCGGGTATACCGATTTTACCAATATCGTGAAGTAAAGCGCCCCAGGTTAAAGATTGATTGTAGTTTTTATCGAGCACCATGCGATTCCCAATTAGCATAGTCAAAACCACAACTTGTCTGGCCTGGCCAACGCTACCTTCGGCTCGCTCATCTAAAGCATCTACCAATGCGTTTGTTATGCCGATATATGTATGTAATAAATTCTCGACCGCTAACTGTTTCACTTCTGCTTTATTTGCCACACCCTTAGCCTGATTTTTATACAAGCAATATGTAATTATAATTGCTCCCACTGAAAATAGAACGCAGATGCAGCCCAAAGCGTTACTCTCTAACGAGAACTGGATGGCCTTTATTATACAACAGCCTGAAGCGAGTACAACAACTATGAAACAAATAGATCGGGTGGTCCAGCTTTTCATCCACTTCACCTTAATATAAATCTAACAAATGGTAGCTATTGCCTCTTCTAATTCACGAACCATTGGATGGTCACCCAAACGTTGCTTGGCTACAGCCGCTACTGCCTTAAAATTTGCAATTTGTGATTCGCGTCCCCGATTAAACCTGTCCCACACTTTGCATCCTGTACGCAAATCCCGCTGGATTGACAATACATTATGCAACACATCGGCCACACGCAAAGCCACAACATCTAATTCGGCCACTTTGAGTACGGCTAGTTGTTCAGCTTTGCGTTTCTCCCAACAACGCAATTGCCCCATTTCCACTTTACGCTCGGTAACACCTGCTACCAACTGACTTATTTTAGGACCGAATAGTTCGCATATTTGGGTGATGGTTACAGCGGTATCTTCTACTACATCGTGCAATAGCCCAGCTAGTATTAATTGCGAGGCAAAACCGTATTGCGCTAGAATGGCTGATACAGCTACCGGATGCGTAATGTAAGGTACATGCGAGCCCTTCCGCATTTGCTTACCATGCGCTTTGATAGCAAACAACAAAGCCTGAGTGTATATAGCAGGATCAACCTTGCTCAAATTGCCACTCCTATTCATGCTAATTGCGAGCTAAATGTCCCGCTCGAATTAACTCAAGTTGTCGCCGTGCCACATAACCGATAATACTCTCTCTGGTTGCTTCTGTTATTTCGTGAAATTCTACAGCTACCCTTTGCCAACTGGCCATGTTGCTGGGAATAACCAACCGTACGTTAACCTTGATACCTAATTCTTTTTCATCACCGGGAAGTGTGAAAGATACGTACAGCATATCCCCTTTTTTTACTAATGTTTTGGCATCAACCAAAAAGCTAATGCCGCCACCACTTATATCTAACACTCTCCCTTGGCAAGGCTTGTGCCCTTCGTTCACCTGGTATGTACAACTGAAGTTAACTGGTACGCGAAAATAGCCACGCCTATCTGTGCGCCGCACTTCTTCTGGCTGCGTGCACACCACAATTGGCATATCATCCTTAACTATACTGGAGATCACTTTGCTTTGAAAACCGTAGAATGCATTGTCCACCTGTAGTGTTATTTCAACCGATGTGCCAGGTTGCAAATATATGGGAAGACCGCGCTCATCAATAAGAGCGGTTAGCGATATTGTATCGGTATCGAAATCGTGCACACGGCAGTTATATTTCCGCTCCTGATAATCGACGAGAGCGCTTTGGTGCACAGATAACACCCGACCGAGCACATTAGCTTGCCGTAAGGCGCGCTTTTGGGAAGTTCGCCGAAACTTCCACATTTTTACGGTCCCTCCGATTTTACTAAGAATGCGCAAAGGAAACAGCCCTATCACTGCAGAAATCCCATATCTAGAAGATTAATCACCTGGATAACGAAGCAGGGAGATGTATAATGAGCAATAAAGAAAACTGCAATGATAACTGGCGAAACTGGAGCTTCGGCGATTTCGTCAAACAGACTGAAGAGGCACTTCGGGAAGTTGACTTCCCACCCAACGCTTCGTTCTCCCCACTAGCCCTCCATTATTACAAGGAAGGTATCTTGGTGGATCTGCGTTATCGCAACCAAGTGTATGCCACCACCTGGCTATCCGAACATGCTAGCTTGGATGACCTACGTAAGTGGGCTGTGGCGGAGACCCTGAATTTTGCCGCCTACCGCAAGGAGCAGCGGCGTCTGATAAAAATCAAAAGAAGCAGGTCTTCTTCATAAATTTACCGCCCACTCCCAGCGTTTAGCTAGGCAGATCCCTTTGCACAGGGATCTGCCTAAAAGAATTTATATTATCACTGTTACTGCTTTGCCTTCTCCTCAACTGGCAATAGTTGGTTCAAAATCACACCTACTACCGCAGCCAAGCTCATGCCTACCAATTGTAGATCGCCAATTATTTTTAATTCAGCTCCGCTTATCCCGAATACCAGCGTGGTGGCCACAATTAGTTGGTTGCGATTTAGTTTCAAATCCACGTTATTCTCTACTAGTTGCCGCAACCCCACCGCCGCTATCATTCCAAACAATATTATTGATATGCCGCCCATTACCGGGCCGGGAATACTGGCAATAAGAGCTCCAAATTTACCGAAAAAGGCCAGTATAATAGCGAGTACTGCGGTGATACGAAGAATATGAGGTTTGTACACTTTAGTTATTGCCAGCACACCCGTGTTCTCCGAATATGTAGTGTTTGCTGGTCCCCCAAAAAACCCAGCTATCATGGTAGCCAAACCATCGCCGAGTAGTGTACGGTGTAACCCTGGATCTTTAATTAAATCACGCCCAATAACCGCACCGTTGGCTTCCATATCGCCTATATGTTCAATCATGGTAACCAGTGCTAAAGGTGCTACTATACCAATTGCCTCCCAACTAAATGCCGGAAGCATAAAATCAGGTATAGCCACCCAGTTAGCTGCTGTTATTTGGCTAAAATCAACCAGACCCCTCGCTGCTGCAAAAAGGTAGCCCGCAGTAACACCCGTAAGAATCGGTAAAAGCTTGAAATATCCACGCAAAAAAGTTAGAGCAATTACAGTTACGGCAATTGTAAACAGAGCGGTTGCCCAATCCCCAGACGCCATATCCTTAGCCACCGGGGCTAAAGTAAGACCTATGGTAACAATAACGGGTCCCGTAACTACCGGAGGGAATAATTTGCGCACAATACCCGGACCAGTAATTGCTACCAAACCACTCATTAGCAAATAAACTACGCCGGCGGCAACAATTCCGCCCGTAGCGTAAGCCAATCCAAAATTATCCCTCGCCAATATGATCGGAGCAATAAAAGCAAAGCTTGAGCCTAAAAATACTGGTGCCTTACCACCTGTCACCCAATGAAACACCAACGTACCCACACCAGCCGTGTATAATGCCACCGACACATTTAAGCCAGTGAGCATGGGAACTAGCACTGTAGCACCAAACATAGCGATAAGGTGCTGCAGCGCTAAAGCCCAATCCTGCCGCTCTAATCTTTCTGCTGCCAACTAAAACCATCCCCTATTTAGATTTTACTCAGCATGACATTCCTGGTTTGCTTCTGCATATTTGTGGTAAATCCTGGTGCGTGCGGCTTTTGAATGGCGGTATCATTTAAATAGGGTTGGTTATAAAAGACCAGACTTTACTATTCTCAGCAAAAGCTGGTTTTAGTTGGTCTAACCATGTAGCTTGCGCATCATATTCAGCAAAGAACGGGCGACGTACTAAGTCTCGCTTTCGGGCTTGAATAAAACTAAGAACAAATACTTTTTTACCCGACATCTCTGCAATGCCCTCAATGCATACCTTACCCGGCTCAGCACTCATAGATGGGCCGCGCACTGTGCGAGCTAAACCAGACACCTGTTGATATGCCTGGCGATACAACCCATATGCTCTAGCCAAAGGCACTTCAAAATAATTGCGCGGCCCAGTATCTCTTTCTACAAACATATAGTAGGGTATTACTCCTAGGTTAACTCCTTCGTTCCATAAAGTAACCCACGATTGATAATTATCGTTCACATGCCGTATCAAAGGCGCTTGCATTCGTATTTCACAACCCGTAGCGCGCAACCGTTGTATCGCTTGCCGCGCTATAGGCGTTCCTAATTCACGCGGGTGGCTATAATGAGCCATCACCGAGACATGGCGCCCTGAGTGAACAATTTGTTCAAACAACCTTAATAGATCATCAGCATCAGAATCGCTCACAAAGCGCTGTGGCCAATAAGCTACTGATTTGGTACCAATTCTGATGTTACGTACATGCTCGAGTTCAGGTTTTAAAATAGGTTCAATATAAGAACGAAGCACTTTAGCACGCATCACCAGCGGATCGCCACCTGTTATGAGTAGATCGGAGATATCCTTCTGGCTAAGCAAGTATTCGGTTAACCGATTTGTTTTTTGAGCGGCAAAACGCAGCTCTTGAACACCTATAAATTGCGCCCAACGAAAGCAATAAGTACAATATGCATGGCAGGTCTGCCCCGAACTAGGGAAAAACAAGGCTGTCTCCCGATATTTTCGCTGCACCCCTTTTACAGGGACGCCTGCTTGCATAGG
>CAYMKM010000090.1:5055-7507 GCA_964390985.1 uncultured Clostridia bacterium
GCTGTAACCTGAATTACTTCCTTAGCTTCGGAACTAAGATTGGCGTATTGAGGTAAATCGCCTATATTTCGGATTGTATAGGCCTGGTATGCACGTTTTCGTGCTTTTGCTTTTGTCTGCAAAACGCACCCCCAATGCTTTAGTAACTTGCTGCTTGTCAATATTATTCCTTTCGTCATTACCTAATTCCTGTGTTGTAAGTGGTAATTGTAGAAAGGAAGGGCATTAGTCCTTGCCGAAGGCAATTTGTTAAGAGGCGAGTTAACATGAGCAAACAACTAAATAAAAAACGTGATAGCGCTACCTTTGGCCATACTTTGGAGATGCCAGCTTTACCTGATGCATCTACCCTCTCTGATACTCCACGTAAAACTAGGTGGGGGCTATTGATTTTGGCCACTATGGGCAGTTTTCTGCTGGGCATTAGCGTGCGATACGCGCTGAATGATGCTATTGGTAAAGACTTCTCCTGGTTACAGCCTGCTGGTGTTTCAACTCCTATCCAAGTGAATGTTAGCAGCGATATTCGCTCTGATCTTGGACGGTCAGTGAATGCACCTATATTGGTAGTGGATGTTCTACCATTTATGATTCGCAACAGCCAGCCCAAATATATAGTGCTAGGTGCATATATATTAAAAGGTGATGCTTCACCAGATAAAAAGCAACCAATTATGGTTGTAGTTCCAGCCCCACGTGCTGAGGGAATAAAAGAAGATCAATTATTACTGGTATCAGGATTAGTGGCTATGGATGGAGAAAACGGCTGGGTTACAGGGAGCCTACCGACAGATCAACAAAATGACCTGCGTTACATAAGCGAACGCGTTAATTATTGGGATAGAGTAGTAATGCTGGCTGAATCTTGGCGTGCATACACCGCACAGCAATAACTTGCGGGTGCCCCAACCTTCCAGGCACCCGCAATCTTTAACTACATAGAACCAAACACGACGCCACCCGAAGTTCTGTGATTGATTTTATTGGTAGGATCAATAACCGCATCGAAATCGAAGTTAAAGTATGCTCCGCGCATCAAACCCACTTTGGCGTTGGCCTTTAAGTAAGCGTTGGAGCCACCTTGAGTTAACTCCTTTGTGTAATCGGCAGCTAACTCTGCTGGCCGCCCACCTGTAAACGCTTTGATAAACTCACCCTTAAGCTGCAGGGAACCCGTGATGCACGGGTTTTTGTTAGCAGCCAGAGCATTGAACTCCTGCTGCAAACCGACCACTAAATCACCTTTGGCAACAGATAGACCGACGCCCAATAAATACCCTTGTGTAGCTGGTAAACCGGAGCGTAAACCTACCTGCTCGTAACTTTTTGAGAATGGGCTAGGCACAAAACCGGCATCCATCTTACGAATTTCGGCCAAAAAGCTAATTGGACCAAACCCGCCACGCAAACCAGCACCCATACCTGAGCCTAAATTGCCGTTAGTGTCACTTAGGGATGCTTTATGGGCATATAACAGCATGTTACTGCTTAAAGGTAGCATGGCATCAATAGCGCTACCCTGCAATCCACTAAATGGATCTGCCGTACGCTTATCACGCGCCCAGCTTACACCAATTGTTAACTTATCTAGCTTAGAAAGAGCTGGTACCATTCTGGTGGGGTGAATATAAGCACGCCCAGCAATTAGGCTGCAGGTAGCAAAATCGTTAACCAGTGTTTCTACGCCGACAATGCCAAAATCAACATCGCCCACTAAACCTAATTTGCGGCTACCAGTGTTAATATCAGCGGCAGAGCGGTTGGTGTAGTTGCCGACCAAAATGCCTGTGCCAACATCGTGAGCGTTCAACTCACCTAACTTAACATAAACTGGTTCACCCTTATTACCCCAGCGTACATAACGAATGCTGTTTGCCAATGCTTTGTTCCAAGGCTGCCAATCTTCTTTGCGAATACCATCCTTACTAATGTTAAGTGTGAGTTCCAGGCCAACACCTAACTTGCCCACCGAAAGATCGGGGTAAAGCGATGTACTAATAAAGAAATCGTCATCCATCATGGTAAGTCCGAGCCCACCAGCTAGACCCCATTCTGGTTTTGCCTCTTCTGCCACAGCTAAGGAGCTGAACAGCAGTGCGATTGCTACAACTGCGGCAATCAGGCATGCTTTATTGTGCATACCTGGACCTCCCTTTCTATCCGGCTTTTACCGGTGAGTTGTGAATCCTTTCGCTACCGGAAGAAAGGGCTCCTGCAGACAGTGAAATATTTATGAAAGCGGCCTGCTATAGGGTATAGAAACGTGTTTGCTGCCCACTACCAGAAATCGCCACAGCTTATTTTGCCATTCACCAGCATAATCAATGTTAATACGTGTGGTAGCTACCACTTCTGCATCAGTGAATTGTTGATTAGCGCTAATAAATAGTGCATTCCCTTGTAAGTCGGCTCCGTTAAGCTCCCTTGTTATTCCCATTGCTTGCGTCAATTT
>CAYMKM010000091.1:0-7496 GCA_964390985.1 uncultured Clostridia bacterium
GCGTAAGTAAGGTGATCCGCTATGAAAGAGAACAACACAACCCAACAGCGCATCGAAGATGCTCGCACATTGTTAGAAGACATCTCAGCGCGACTTACACCGCAGCGCGAAGCTGTACTTAAGGCGTTATTAGCTAACCCTACAGGCCATCATAATGCGGAAGAAGTTTTGCATGCTGCTCGGATATACCTGCCAGATTTGGGAATAGCCACAGTTTACCGGACACTAGAGTTATTTACCCGTCTTGGCATCATACGCAAGCTTGATACTGCAGAAGGTCAATCTCGTTTTGAATATAACGCCGATACCAACCACTACCATCATCATATGATCTGTTTATCCTGCGGTAAAATAATGGAATTTAACGAGGATTTACTGGAGAGCGTTGAGACGCAAGTGACGCGATCTACAGGTTTCCAAGTGGTCGATCATTGCTTGCAGTTTTACGGTTACTGCATATCATGTGCGAAAACCAAACCAGAGGCAGGTAGTTAGAGCTTGGGGGTGCTAGGGTTGGCAGCAGGTAACGGTAGGAGCTGGCAAGAACGAACTGAAGAGCTCGCTGCCGAACTTGAAAAATTGGCTACCCAAATACGCAAAACCATTGGTATTTATGACCCTTTGACTGGTTTATTTAGTTGTGATTACCTAAAGGTACGCCTGGTTGAGGAAATATCGCGTGCCCAACGCCAGGAAGAGCAATTTGCTTTAGTGGCCCTTAGCTTTATGGCTCGCAAGGGCTCTCGCGTTAGTGCTGTTGATCCTCTGATCGCAGCAGCTACACAATTAATGCGAGAAAACATACGCGCTATGGACGTAGTAACTCACATTAACCGCTTGGAGTTTATGTTGTTACTACCAGCTACCGGAGCTAGTGAGGCCAAGTTAGTGATAGAGCGTTTAACAACCTTGGCTACCCAGGTGGCTAAAGAAGAGGGTGGGTTGCGTTTATTAGCTGGTGTTGCTACTTACCCTATTGATGCTACTGATGTAGAAGGTTTGCTAGCTGCCGCTCGTTTAGCATTGGTTAAAGTGCTCAGTAGTGGACTAGGGCGCTCCGCTGCTACACTCGTACCCGAACCCACACCTGCACCCGCACTTGCACTCGAACCCGAACCCGAACCCACACCCACACCCGAGCCCACACCCGCATCCGAACCCACCCCAGCTCCAGAACCCGCACCTACACCAGCATCTGTTCCAGTGTTAGAACCAGAGCGACCAGTAGCTGTAGGGTATACGCCAGGAGCAGCTTTTCCTGCTTCATACTGGGAAGAGAACGAAATGGTACCCATTCAAGCTATTCTAGAAGAACGCCAAAGCGAAGGCGAAACATGCTTGCTGGTCCAAACAGCAACAGGCCTGGTATACCTATTTCAACGGCAACGACGTTGGTATGTGGCCGACTTGACATAGCACATGTCGCAGGCTATGATGAGGAAAACTACTTGTTAAAACGATAAAGGGGAGGAGTAACGGCTCGCCTCGCACAGAAAGGAGCACCCACTAGGCTGTAAGGTGCCCCCGGTTGGCAGCTGCGAATGTCGCCTCTGAGTGTCCGGCTGAACCCGCAATTACTGGCGGTTAAGCGGAACGGTCGTGCCCGTTATAGCACATGTAGAGTCCTGGCAATAGCCAGGGAAAAAAGGTGGTACCGCGCGAGCTAACCGCGTCCTTTTCAGGGCGCGGTTTTTTTAATCATAGCGAAAGGGTGTCTGGCATGAGTCAAACAAAACAAGTGGCTAAAAGCTCCAAAGGGGCAGTACCCGGACCGGAGTTACCCACTGTTTATGATCCGAAAACCGTGGAGAGCAAGTGGTATAAATATTGGGAGGATATCAACTGCTTTCACGCTACTGTTGATCCGGAAAAACCCATGTTTAGCATTGTCATACCTCCACCTAATGTAACTGGTTCGCTGCACATGGGTCATGCTATGCAACACGCCTTACACGATGTGTTAACACGTTGGCGGCGCATGCAAGGGTATAGCACTTTATGGTTGCCGGGTACCGACCATGCCGGTATAGCCACCCAAATAAAAGTGGAAGAGCGCTTGCGCAATGAGGAAGGCCTTACTCGCCACGATTTAGGGCGGGAGAAGTTTTTAGAACGAGTGTGGGCCTGGAAAGAGTACTACCATGACAATATAACCACCCAAATGAAAAAGTTGGGGGATTCTGTCGACTGGCAGCGTGAACGCTTCACCATGGATGAAGGTTGCTGTGAAGCTGTGCGCGAAGCGTTTGTGCATTTATATGAAAAAGGCTTAATTTACCAGGGAAGCTACCTGGTCAGTTGGTGCTGGCACTGCCATACCACCCTCTCCGACTTGGAAGTGGAACATGAGGAGGAGACAGGGCATTTATGGCATCTAAAATATCCGTATACTGATGGCAGCGGATACGCCGTGGTAGCTACCACTCGTCCTGAAACCATGCTGGGCGATACAGCCGTAGCCGTTCACCCCGATGATGAGCGCTATAGCAGCATGGTGGGTAAGAGCATCCGATTACCACTGGTGGATAGAGTGATTCCGTTGGTAGCCGATGATTTTGTGGACCCCGCTTTTGGCACAGGTATGGTGAAGGTGACTCCGGCCCACGATCCTAACGACTTTGAGATAGGTCAACGCCATTCATTGCCGCAAATTCAAGTGGTAGGCGAAGATGGCTGCATGACAGATGAGGCTGGTGCTTACGCTGGTTTATCTGTGCAGGATTGCCGTCGCCAAGTGGTGGCCGATTTAGAGAAGCAAGGCTTATTGCTAAAAATAGAGGAGCATGTGCACGCAGTAGGTCATTGCCATCGCTGCGGCACTGCTGTGGAACCTCTTGTTTCCAAGCAGTGGTTCGTGCGTATGAAGCCGCTAGCTGAGCCGGCTATTGCTGCTATCCGCAATGGCGATATCAGGTTTGTTCCTGATCGGTTTAGTAAGAATTACTTGCATTGGATGGAGAACATCCGGGATTGGTGTATCTCGCGTCAGCTTTGGTGGGGGCACCGCATTCCAGTGTGGAACTGCGTTGACTGTGGCCACCAATTTGCCGCTAAGGTAGACCCGACTAACTGTAATAAGTGTGGTTCTGTGCGTTTGCAGCAAGAAGAGGATGTACTCGATACCTGGTTTAGTTCGGCGTTGTGGCCTTTCTCCACCTTAGGATGGCCCAAGCAAACCCCTGAACTCGACTATTTTTACCCCACCACAGTGCTCATTACCGCCTACGATATTATTTACTTCTGGGTAGCGCGCATGATTTTCTCGGCGCTGGAGTATACGGGTCAACGTCCGTTCAAGGATGTATTGGTGCACGGGTTGGTGCGCACCGCAGAGGGCCGCAAGATGAGTAAATCGCTAGGTACCGGGGTGGATCCGCTAGAGTTAATTGATGAATACGGCGCTGACGCTCTGCGGTTAACGCTGGTTACTGGCGTGGCACCGGGTAACGATACACGCTACCACCCCGAACGAGTGGAAGCTAGTCGCAACTTTACCAACAAAATATGGAACGCTTCGCGTTTTGCTCTAATGAACCTGCGTGACTTCTCACCAGAACAAGCCGACTTAGCTAATTTACCACTGGAGTTAACTGACCGTTGGATACTATCGCGGTTGGCTACAGTAGCAGATGCGCTCACTCAGCATCTGGAGCGTTACGATGTAGGCGAAGGGGCCAGAGAACTTTACGATTTCACCTGGAGCGAATTATGCGATTGGTACATTGAGATGGTGAAACCTCGGTTATATGGCCACATGGGTGAAGAGAGCCGCCTATGTGCACAAGCCGTGCTGTGGCAGGTTCTACGCAGCACTCTAGAGCTGCTTCATCCATACATTCCGTTTATTACGGAAGAGATTTGGCAGCACTTGCCGCATGAAGGTGAAACAATTGTACTTGCACCCTGGCCTCAGTTGGGCAAGGAATGGTGCGATAGCGCGGCAGAGGCAGAGATGGGATTGGTTATGGAAGTAATACGGGCTATTCGCAATATCCGGGCGGAAAAAGCAGTACCGCACGGTCGCTTAATCAAGGCCATTATTCATGCTGATGCTGACAGGAGCGCCATTATTAATACCAACAGCAAGATTCTTACCACGTTGTCCAAGGTAAGTGAGTTGGCAGTTGAAAGCGAAGAAGCAGCCAAACCCACCAAAGCGTTGGCTGTAGTTGCTGGTGGTGTGGAAATATTTGTGCCGTTATCTGGGTTGGTGGATTTAGATGAAGAGCTGGCGCGGGTGCGTAAAGCGCTGGCTGAGGTAAATACACAAATAGAGAGAACAAAGGCTCGGTTAGATAACCCTGGATTCGCCGAAAAAGCACCAGCTGTCGTAGTAGCAGGAGCCAAGCAACAGCTAGCTGACTTACAAGAAAAACAAGATAAACTGAACACGCGCCTAGCTGAACTAGGTTAAGAGTGAGGAATAACTAATGCCGAACAAGCGAGTGGCGCAACATAGACCAGCATATTTGGCCAGTTTGGACAAGTTCGGTTTGGTACCAACCCTAGACCGCATTAATTATATGCTACAACAGTTGGGTCACCCGCAACGGCGTTACCCAGTAGTTCATATAGCAGGTACTAACGGTAAAGGTTCCACCGCCCGCTACATTAGCCAGGTTTTGCAGGAAGCAGGCTTAAACACGGGCCTGTTCACCTCGCCACACTTGGAGCGTTATAATGAGCGCATTGTAGTGGGCGGTCGGGAAATTACCGATAATGATTTAACCGCCTTAATTGAGCAGCTAAAACCGTTGGCAGAGCGTACGGCGGCAAAGGTAGGGCACCCCACTGAGTTTGAGATGAGTACCGCCTTAGCTTTTGTATATTTCGCCTCATTTCCGGTGGATATAGCCGTAATTGAAGTGGGAATGGGCGGTTTATGGGATTCTACCAATGTGGTTGATCCATTAGTAAGTGTAATAAGCACTATTGGCTTAGATCATCAAGAACGTTTGGGAAAAACTCTGCCAGAAATAGCTGCCCAAAAAGCCGGTATTATTAAGGCTGGGCGGCCGGTTATATTAGCACCACAGGTTGATGCGGCATTAAATGTGGTGCTAGCTACCGCCGCTGATCAGCAATCGCCTGTTTACCATTTGGTCTCCGATGAATACCCATGTACGCAAGCTATTGCCCACACCGATATTCACTTCACCGCCCACCATTGGGGTAAACAAGGAGGCTGTTTTTCGGTGAGCGGGCCAAATTGGGGCTGGCAAAATTTGTGTGTGCAATTGCTGGGCAAGCATCAGATAAATAACGGTGCTTTAGCGGCAGCGACTTGTCATGAATTAATACAGATTGGTTTACCAATTAATGAGGAACATGTGCGAACAGGGTTGTGCGTTGCTAGTTGGCCAGGTCGTTTGGAGTTAATGCAAGTTAATCCGACACTGCTTCTAGATGGTGCTCACAATGCTGAAGGCGCTAAAGTGCTGGCTGCCGCATTAAACGATCTTTTTGGCCAGCAACGTGTTGTTATGGTTATAGGGGCGTTAGCCGATAAACCCATCCGCCATGAGTTGGAAATTTTATTACCTCATGTGGCAGAGGTGGTATGTACAGCGCCAAAAGAAGGTCGCACGCCTCCTTTAGTAGCCACGACGTTAGCAGAGGTAGTGCACGATGTGGCCTGTACCTTCGGAAGAAATGACCTACCCATTTCTGTGCAACCGCAAGCAGCTATTGCAGTGAGGCAAGCACTAGCTCAGGCCAGTGAAAACGATGTGGTTTGCGTTTGTGGCTCACTACACTTGGTGGGTGAAGTGCGCGCATCACTACAGTAGACAAGATCAGAGAGGATTACCAGCCCATCGTGGAGTAACCTTACTTGACTTATTTGGTAAAACCGTTGACCCACAGGGGCGCGGAAGGTGGAAGCGATGGCTAGTAATCGGAAAAAACGCAAGAAACAGAAGCCGTCCCTCGATGGTTTGGGACTGGTGTTTAAGGTTATTGTTATTTCGGTAGTAGTCTTTTTCATAGGCTATTATGCCATGTTTTGGGTGATGCGGGGCATAGTGAATCCTTTTATGGAAACTAATCAGATCGAGGATGATCAAGGTATTGGCAAAGAAACCGAAATACCAAAAGAGGTTACACCAACACCTCCGACTACCCGCGAGGCTCCTAAGGTAGAGACTACACCATTGCCAGTCTCGCCAGCAGTAAGTGAAAAGCCTGTTACCACCCAAACCCTATGGCGGGTGTATGTTGGGCATTATGCTAGCAAAGATGATGCAGTGGCCGATTTATCTGTGGTCCGCGAGCTAGCACCGGGAGCATTTATAGTTAACCCAGGAGATTTTCGCATCCAAGCTGCTGCTTTTCAAAACGAAGAGGCAGCACAGCAGGTAGCGGAGGACTTGCGTCAGCAAGGATGGGAAGCGGAAGTGACCAGCAACTGATTTATCCAAAGCCATGTTCTAAGATGCCACAGGTGATACTAAAGTAATAGATAGCAATACCCTAGGGGGTAGTTTGGTTGCAACGCTTGTGGTATAGGCAAATACGCATTCTATTCCGTAGGCATCTGCGCCCAATGTGGCGGCGTTGCCAGTTACGTTTCTCGTTTGCTTGGCGGCGTTGGTGTCGGCATCCGTTAGCACGCTTTCAATGGCGTACTCTATTGAATGTGGCCTTAGCCCTTACGGCCCTTTATTTTTTTGCTGGTTGGTTTCAACCCCCTGTTGAACAGTTAAGTGAGCGCCCTCAAATTACTGTTTGGCGGGCAGATCTTAACCGGGCCGAAGTAATGGATATAGAGGAGTATATAAAAGGCGTGGTGGCTGCTGAGATGCCCGCCTCTTTTGCTTTTGAGGCGTTAAAAGCACAAGCGGTGGCGGCACGCACCTTCACTATTAACGCTATAATCAAGGGAAAATCAGTACCTGGGCACCCTGAAGCAGTGGTGAGTACTGATCCGAGTGTCAGCCAGGCTTGGGTTTCTGAAGCTTCGTTGCGGCGAAGGTATAATTTTTTAGAGTTTTACTGGCGATGGCGTAAAATCAACAAAGCTGTAGATGATACTTGTGGTCAGGTGCTAACCTACGAGGGAGAGCCAATACTAGCTGTTTATCATGCCGATAGCGGTGGTTGCACGGAAAACTCGGAGAACTATTGGAGCTCGGCCGTACCTTATTTACGCAGTGTGGAAGATCCATATGCTTTACCTGATGCTGTAGTGGTAGAAAAACCACTTAATGTCGTGATGGCAACAAAGGGTACCGCCTCAGCGGAAGCAGTAGCGGTAATGAGCAAAGTCGGCCAAGCCTCATCTGCAGTTGAAGTTGTAGAACGTTTCCCTTCAGGTCGGGTCAAGTGGGTTTACATCGGTGGTAAAATAGTGAGTGGCCGCGTCTTGCGTGAAACGTTAGGTTTACGTTCTAATTGGTTTGATGTGACAGTAAATGGACAGGTGGTTGTGTTTTCTCAACGCGGCTACGGCCACGGTGTTGGTATGCCGCAAAATGGTGCTGATGGATGGGCTCGCC
>CAYMKM010000092.1:0-7373 GCA_964390985.1 uncultured Clostridia bacterium
TCGTTAGGATCTACGTAAAGCACTTCTTTAGTAGTGGAGAGAGGTAAAGCCATGATTTCATCGTCCACCTGCACTAGCAAAGCCTGTATGGTAGCTAAGGTAAGCGGTAGTAATAAGCGGAATGTAGAACCAAAGCCTATTTGACTTTCCACTTCAATGCGCCCGCCCACTTGTTCAATATTACGACGGACGACATCGAGTCCTACACCTCGACCTGAAATATCGGTAATTTGCTCAGCAGTGCTAAAACCAGGTGCAAATATTAATTGCATTGCATCCTGATCACTTAATTCACGAGCTCTTTCTGCAGAGAGAACGCCCTTTTTCACGGCAATTTGACGCAATGCTTCTGGATCCATACCTTTGCCATCATCATGTATTAGAATGGCGATTTGATTCTCTTCGTAATTGGCACTCAGCTGTATAACACCAGTTTCGGGCTTCCCCGCCTGAATGCGCTGTTGTGTACTCTCTAGTCCGTGGTCTAGGGCATTGCGTAACAGATGCATTAGCGGATCACTTATAACTTCGAGAAGTGAGCGGTCAAGCTCGGTATCTTCGCCTATCATACGAAAATCTATTTGTTTCCCTATTTGTTGGGCCAAATCACGCATCATGCGCGGAAATTTGCGAAAAACAACTCTAATAGGAAGCATGCGGGCTTTTAAAACCTTTTCTTGTAACGATCCGGTAACTCTGGCCAAATGCGCTGTTACTCGGCCCAAGTCATCGCCTAAGCTTTGCATTTCTTGATGCTGCGCGAGCGATTGCCCTATACCACCTAACCGACCGCGATCGATTACCAGCTCACCGACCAGGTTCATTAAGTCATCTAGTAATTCAACATCAACCCGAATGGTTCGATCCCCAATGCCGGAGTTTTCCTCGGCATTACGGGTTGTGTTCTGGTGATCGGCCTCTACCAATGAGCTATCATCGGGCACATTGGTCTTTGTTGAAGCGCCAGATATTATAACCTCATCTACATCGCCAACATGCTCTATTGCGGAGCGGATCATCTCTTCTGTATTTGTCGTCTGTATATGTAGAGTTAGCGAAGTCTGCACATTACCAGCGCGAATATCTTCCTCACTTGGTTCAACAGTTATTACTTCACCCAAATTCTTGATGGCCAATAGAATTTGTAAGGAACGTACGGCGGGTAATTGGCAATCTGAGGTAAAGTGCACCTGTATAGGAATAACGTTAGCTTCCGAGAACGATGCATCTTCCTCTTCGGCTGCATTGTTCAATTCCAGCAGTAGCTTGGGTGCTACTGGCTGGGGAAGCGTCTGCCTACTTAAATTTAGTAAGGCCTGACGCAAGTAGTCTACGGCTTGCAACAGTAAAGTGACAGTATCAGCTTTGGGCGCTAGACATTGCGTGCGCATGCGGTCAAAAATTGATTCCATAGCATGTGTCAGTGCAGCCATTTCATCTAGGCCCACCATGGCTGCAGCACCTTTTATGGTATGCGCAGCGCGAAAAAGGCGACCTATCCGCTCGTTGTCAACACCGGACTCTTCTATAACTAATAATTCTGCCTCGAGCACATCAAGGTGCTCGGTCATCTCATCAAGGAATAACTGCATTTCCTCTTTGCTTAGGCCCAAAAATGCTGACACGTTGTTATCTCCTATTCACTATCGGTTGACATAACTGCGTCTGATAATGATGTTGCCAGAGCATCCTGCTCACTTATAGAAAACAGCTTAGCTGCATCTAGTAGTATAATTAAGCGTTTATCGGTTTTAATCACACCTTTGATGAATTCAGTTTCTGTGTTGGATAGCAAAGCCGCCGATTCAATTTGCTGCTCAGGGATGCGCAGTACTTCGGATACACCATCTACCACAAGTCCGACCTTGAGTTGGCTAATTTCCACTACAATAACTCTGGAGTCCCTGCCGGCCTCGGTAAATTGTACGCCGAACCGTTTGCGCAGGTCTACTATGGGAATTACGTTGCCGCGCAGGTTAATAAGTCCTTCAATAATATGCTCAGCGAGCGGTATTCGAGTGACCGGGCTCCATTGAATAATTTCTTGTACTGCGCTTATTTCCAGTGCGTAACACTCATTTGCTAAATTAAACACTACCATTTGAGTCATATTGACCGCCCCTATCTACTGCGGGCTAAATTTGTTCCTGGACGCCATTCACCATTTTTATATCCATGAATCCAGAATCTGGGTGAAATACGATGGTACGACCAACTGACCCGCCTAAACTTGTAGCAACCAATTCTATTCCTTCTGATTCGAGCAACGCTGTTACCTGTTCGGAGTTTTGTTTAACTGCATTACCCAAAGCTGCAGCAAGCGGATGAGCTCCACCTGCCAGTTTAGCTACGAGTTCATCTTTCTGTGCACCTTGCGATAACAGCGTTTCAATGGCTTGGGGTATGGCCCAATCGGCGAATTTCGCCGGTGTTGCTGGATTAACAGCCGCTCCTTTAGAGGATGGTTGAATGATATGACTTAAAACAGCCAGCTGGATACTGGGAGCCCATATCACCAGTCCAAATGCTGAACCGAGACCATAAATTGTAAGATCAGTACTATTGTCGCCAACCACCATTTTGCCTAACGAAGCATTGATGGCTCGCTTTTTTGCCGGAGTCGCAACAGGCCGTGCCATGTTTAATTGCTCCTCCCTAACCCAGTTAGGGCGCGTAGTGAATCGGCATCAGGCATTAACATAAGGTTACCGGCAATGCCTTCTATTGCTGTACGAAAGTGTACACATACGGCAAAAAGCTCTTCGCTTGTACCACTAGCAACAGCCAATATAGTGTTCACTAGTGCACCAAGCATATCGCGTGCCAAAGCAGGTGGTGTTACAATAATTTTCCAATCGCCACTATCGGCTAAACCATTTACCAACCAACTTACAAAGATGTTTCCGGCCTCCATTATCGCCGAATCAACTAGTTCGAGTTCATCAGGTCCTCCCAGCATATACTCTGCTAGATTTTGTGCATCATCACCATCGAAGCACAAAAGGCAGTGACCAGTTAAATCACCTGAATAGCCAATATAAACGCCTACCACTTCGGCCTCAGGAGCCCAAGCTAACCGCTCCAAATCAAAAACTGGTTCCAAGGTCATTACATCAACTTTTATTGCTGCTGGAACACCGAGTAGCTGGCTTAATCCTTCTTCTGCTTTATTCAAACCTGACTTAATTAATGTTTCCATTTCTGGGGTTACAGTTGCGACTGTCATTGCCACCCTCCCACAGGAATTGCTCCACTCCAGAGCAGATGCTGGGGGTTGGAACGGTTGAAAAACAAAATGATAATGCTGACGCTATATCAATGAGCGTCATTATTCCCCCACAATGCCGCTGGTACCACACCAACACGGATTATTAAAATCCCAATTTATATATCGGCAAATAGTAAAATATCTTTAGCCTTTTTTGAGCAGGGTTTCGTTCAATTTACAGCAAATATAATTTATATCTTTAAGGAGGTGCCGCCACAGTGCTGGAAGTGCTGAATTCGTGGATGCAAGAGAAGGCGCGGGTTGCCGTAGCTTATGGCGGACAAGGTGATTGGTTTGGCTTTATTGTAGCTGTAGACCAAATAGGCATAGTGCTACAAACTACTCAGGGTAACATCTGCTTACCCTGGCATGCGGTGAGGCAAGTGCGTCCAGTAGATGATGTTTGACATTATCTAGACGGTATCAGTGATTTGAGGTTAATACGGATTGTGTTAAACCACTATTAGCATTTTTATCGGCAGCATAGCCAAGAATCCGTTTGATAATGTTATCGCACAAAGCGTCTATCGCTGCAAAATCCATATGCGGAGCATAATACTGCTCCAGCAGGTCGTGCAGCGATTTTGCCTCTTTAAGAAAGAGCACACCTCGAGCGAGTAGTGTTTGGTGTAAGGTTTCTGTCTCTATTTGTAGTGCACTGAAACGGCGCAAATAAACAGTGTCAATGCAAGTGTCCATATCAATAATTTGGGCATCGCTGGCTTGGTATTCATGCGGTGCTGCTGATGTAATAATTGCCAATCCCAATTGTGGCACTAAGGCATGCTCGTACTTATACGGGTCAAAACCGCAGTGAAAGGTCTCTACATAAAGTCCACATTCAGCAGCAACATGCACTATTTTTTTTACCAAACTAGAACAGCCACTGCCGGGAATGCCCTTGATTATGCACTTGCGTGCAGCAGTATCCATCAGGTTTGGTAGGTAGTTTATCGGTCCATCGGGTGTAATGGCGCTGGCGAATAAGTGCCGTATTCGACCTGGTTTAGCGCTAGTAGGCAGATTTCCAAAAAGGTCCTTGATTAACGAAGCAGTTATCAGGTTAGCAACGCCAGGGTTAAATGCAGTTTCATTCCAGGCTCTTATGTCGTCATATAAGTGTTTAGCTGCGGCCAAATAGCGGTATACACTGCTAAAGGTGCGACTTAAATTCATATTAACGGTTAATATGTTATTACGCTGTGCACGTAGGGCTGTTTCATTCCAAAACTCGCCTAAATGTAGTATCTCATCTACTGCACCTGGGTTGCGCGGGTCAAGCATATGGGGTGCTGTGCCATCTACCACAGTGACTTCGAGTTCCGGTAGGTGTATGCCATCCAACGATGCCGGGTCTGAAGAACAATGTAAATACTCTACAGCGTAACCGTAACCTTGCAGTGAATTGCCAATACGGCGCATCATGGTGGACTTTCCCACTCCTGGGCCACCTTTAATGATGAGCACGCGTATAGCCTGTGGCGAAGCTATGTGATCATAATAGGAGAAGAAGCCGAACGCTGTGTTACTACCAGGAAATAAATGCCTATCCTTACCGGCTATCATATACCTATACCTCCCTTGGCTTCTGACCTCACATGTTATGGTTAAGGATAGGGTAGTGTGAATGTAAGTAGCTTTGCGCAGGGTATTGCCTTTTAGCAGACAAGAGGGTATGCTGAAAAACGGATAATAGGAGTTGGAAGGGGGATTTTTACTATGGCTATGGTTATTTGTGAACCATGTATTGGTGTAAAGGATCTAGCTTGCTCTGAGGTATGTCCGGTAGAGTGTATTCATCCAACCAAGGATGAAGATGGTTTTGATGAAGCTGAGCAGCTATATATTGATGCCGAAGAGTGCATTGAGTGCGGTGCTTGCCAAGCTGAGTGCCCGGTGGAAGCTATTTATCAGGAAGATGAAGTTCCCGAAGAGTGGCAGTCCTTCATTGAGAAGAGCGCCAAATTTTTTGGGAGATAAGAGTTTAGGTTGTATCTTTACTAGCAATCGCGGAGGGAGACCTCCGCTTTTTACTTTAGCATAAAAAAAGGCGCCTTCGTCCAAGCTACCTAATGAAATACCCAACTGAGGGAGGCATGCCTTTTGCAGCACATTCACTGTACAGTATCGAACTGCTATTACTGGGATTCGGGCAATGTTTGTTTGGCAAAAGAGATCATGGTTACTGTGGATAGCGTAGGGGAAGAGTACCCGGATGAATTTGACGCCACCAACATGATGGAAGTGGCAAAAGAGGTAGGCTCAATACCTGCTGATAGTTGCATGGCCACTTGCTGCAAGACATTTAATGCCAAAGGCAAGGGTACACCACCAGTACCTAAGATCACTCGGGCTGAATACGACAAAAGCAAATCAGCTAAAATGTAGCTTCTGTTAGTATGAAATTGGTTTGGGCGGTCGTCTAAAGCGGCCGCTCAGGCAGCTGGGTGTTGCTTTATTGCTTCTTCAATACGGGCACGCAACACTTCAATCTCACCTAGAAGGGCAGCCATTTCATCCTGGGAGATATCGGATCTCTCCAGGGTTTGTAGCGATGCAAGCAAGCGCCGTGTCGCGCCCCATAAACTGGTGGAAAGAGCATCTGCGCTGATCATGTGTCCTTGTTCTATTTGAGCCGGGTACTCTTCTAGTTCGTACTCAGCCATTGGCGCTGGAACGTGCACTGGAATACCTAATTTGGCGTAAAGTAGCGATTGTAAAGTAGTTAAGGCGTTCTCTTCACCGTGAACTAGGAAAATACCCCGTGGTGGGCGTGAAAAAGCAGAAGCCCAGGCCAGCAGTTGCGATTGATCGGCGTGAGAAGAAAACCCCTGCAACTGGTGAATTTGGGCACGCACCTGCACCTCCTCGCCATGAATGCGTACTACACTTTCACCATCGACAATACGACGCCCTAGAGTTCCTTGTGCTTGGTAACCGACAAATACTACAGAGCATTCAGGTCGCCACAGGTTATGCTTCAGATGGTGCTTAATTCGACCAGCTTCGCACATACCGCTGGCAGATATAATCACCGCACCTTGTTTTATCTTATTAAGAGCGATAGATTCCGCTACGGAGCGTACCAATTGTAATTTAGGCAAATTAAGGGGAGTACCACCTACTAATTGCCTAAATTGCTGAGCGTTATCGTCAAAGTGATCTACATGACGGGTAAATATTTCTGTGGCCTCTACAGCAAGAGGACTATCGACAAACACATGGTGCGCTGCTAGTTCGCCATTATGCATTAATTGGTTTAAACCATATAACAGGTCTTGTGTCCGCTCAACCGCGAAGGCTGGGATAATAACATTGCCGCCCCGGGCAAAAGTCTCTTTAACAATTTTAGCCAAGCGAGGGAATTCATTAGCTACCTCTTGGCGTACCCGATCGCCATAAGTAGCCTCCATCACTATATAATTTGCTTTACCAGGTGGATCAGGGTCTGGTACTATTGGCCGATTATTAGCTCCCAAGTCGCCGGAGAATAATACGCTGGTTCCGGCATTGGCGTTCCGTGATTCTATATGCAATATAGCCGAACCCAAAATATGGCCGGCGTTTTTCAAGGTTAACTCAATGCCAGGTAGTATGCATGAGGGTTTATCGTAATCAAGAGTATGAAATTGCTGTATGCACAACTGGGCATCTTCTACTGTATAAATTGGCTGTAGTAGCGGCTTACCCTGACGAGCTAGTTTGCGGTTCTTCCTTTCTACTTCAGCTTCCTGAATATAAGCGCTATCAGGTAGCATTACCGAACACAAGTCACGAGTGGGCTCAGTTGCATATATTGCGCCGCGAAACCCTTTTTTCACTAGCTTTGGTAAGAGCCCGCTGTGATCTATGTGAGCATGTGTAAGTATTACTGCGTCTATATCGGCTGGAGAGAAGGGGAAATCACCGTAGTTATACTCTTGCAGGGCTTTACTGCCTTGAAAGAGGCCACAATCAATCAATAACCGCTGCCCAGCAGCTTCTACCATATGGCAAGACCCAGTGACAGTCTGGGCTGCTCCAATAAACCTAATGCGCATAATGACACCCCCATCTACGGTGACTTCGGGATATGTCTATCAGCTCCTTCCAGGTTGATGTGGAG
>CAYMKM010000093.1:0-7166 GCA_964390985.1 uncultured Clostridia bacterium
TAAAGCGCATGGGTATAGAGTTGAGCGATGGCGGTAGCCAAAGCGGGGTAATAGTGGAATGATCATTATAAAATCAGATAATGAAGTACAACACATGCGCAAAGCGGGTAGGGTTGTAGCCCAAGCTCATGAAATATTGGCTGAGGCAATTCGCCCGGGTATATCAACAATAAAGCTGGATCAACTCGTCGAAGAATTTATGCTGAAAGTCGGAGCAATCCCTTCGTTTAAAGGTTATCGGGGTTTCCCGGCCAGCATATGCGCATCGGTGAATGAGGTGGTAGTGCATGGCTTTCCCGGAGAACGTATACTAGTAGAAGGCGATATTATTGGTGTGGATATCGGCGCTATAGTAGACGGATTTCACGGTGATGCTGCCTACACCTATCCGGTGGGCGAAGTGAGTGCATTGGCGCAGCGTTTGTTGCAAGTAACAAAAGAAGCTCTATATAAAGGGATAACGCAGGCTGTGGTCGGCAATAGGCTAGGGGATGTTTCCCATGCTGTGCAAACCCATGTGGAGGCGGCTGGTTTTTCTGTGGTACGCGATTATGTGGGACATGGAATTGGTCGCACAATGCACGAGCGTCCAGAAATACCCAACTATGGGCCTGCAGGCAAGGGACCGCGCTTGCGTTCTGGTATGACATTAGCTATCGAACCAATGGTAAATACCGGAGGGGCTGAGGTGCAGGTGATGGCCGATCAATGGACTGTGGTCACTTGTGACGCTTCGCTATCGGCACACTACGAGCACACAATAGCGGTTACAGACAATGGACCAGAGATTCTCACGACTCTCTAAAGCGGTGCACTATATTGCCGCAGCGCATTACATGCGGGAGGTAGGTCGGTTTTGGCAAAGCAGGATGTTATTGAGTTAGAAGGTACAATTATTGATGCTTTCCCTAACGCTATGTTTCAGGTGCGGTTAGAGAACGGCCACGAGGTGCTTGCGCACATATCGGGCAAGATGCGCATGAATTACATTCGCATTTTGCTTGGTGATACAGTGACCGTTGAGCTATCGCCTTACGATCTTAGCCGCGGACGCATCACATACCGAAAGAAAACTTAATGCCGTAGTCACCTGGTTTATATTAACCGGCAACCAGGTGACATGTACGATTATTTCAGGGAGGCGTGCAGCATGAAGGTTCGTCCTTCTGTGAAGGCCATGTGCGACAAATGTAAAATCATTCGCCGCAAAGGTAAAGTTATGGTCATTTGCGAGAATCCGAAGCACAAACAGAAGCAAGGTTAATAGTGGAGGTGGATATTAGTGGCGCGTATTGCAGGAGTAGACTTACCCAGAGATAAAAGACTGGAAGTCGCTCTGACCTACATTTATGGCATCGGGCTGAGCAGTTCACAGGCAATCCTGACCAAGACAGGCATCAGTTCCGACACCAGAGTGCGCGATTTAACAGAAGATGAAACCGCTCGCTTACGTGAAGTGATTGAGCGTGAGTATGTTGTAGAGGGCGATTTACGTCGTCAGGTTCAGATGAACATAAAACGTCTGATCGACATCGGTTCTTACCGTGGCCTGCGTCATCGCCGTGGTATGCCGGTGCATGGGCAACGTACTCGTACAAACGCTCGCACACGTAAAGGCGGGCCATCTCGTCCGGTAGGAATTAAACGTAAGGCTAAATAGTATAAAGGAGGCGAATGCATTGCCCAAGCCCAAGAAAGGTGCGCGGCCCCGCAGGAGGGAGAGGAAAAATATCCCTTCGGGTATCGCTCACATCAAGTCTACTTTTAACAATACTGTCGTTACCATCACCGATAGGCAGGGGAACGTAGTCTCCTGGTCTAGTTCTGGTGTGCAAGGATATAAAGGATCTCGCAAAGGTACTCCGTTTGTAGCGGGTATGGCAGCAGAATCAGCAGCGCGGTTGGCTATGGATCATGGCATGCGCGAAGTAGAAGTATACGTTAAAGGTCCTGGCTCAGGTCGGGAGACTGCCATACGTTCGTTGCAGTCGGCGGGCCTTGAAGTAAGCCTTATTAAAGATGTAACTCCTATTCCGCATAACGGATGCCGTCCGCCTAAGCGTCGGCGTGTTTAACATTAAATTGTATTAAATCGGAGGTGTGAAAGACACTCTATGGCCAGATATACAGATGCAGTATGCCGTCAGTGCAGGCGTGAGGGTGAAAAGCTTTTTCTTAAAGGCGATAAGTGTTATACAGTTAAATGTCCTGTAGAAAAACGAGCCTATCCGCCTGGACAGCATGGACAAGGGCGGCGAAGAGCCATTTCCGAGTATGGGCTTCACATACGTGAAAAGCAGAAGCTACGTCGGGTTTATGGTATTTTAGAGCGGCAATTTGTCCGATACTATAACTTGGCGTCCAGCCGTAAAGGTGTCACAGGCGACAACCTACTTCAGATCTTGGAGACACGTTTAGATAATGTTGTTTATCGCTTGGGTTTTGCTGCTTCTCGCCCTGCTGCTCGACAGTTAGTAATGCATGGGCACATAACAGTGAACGGTAAAAAGGTGGATATTCCATCGTATTCGGTTCGACCTGGCGATGTTATAAGTACTCGCGAGCGTAGCCGAGACATCCCTTCATTAAAAGGGAGCCTGGAAGCGGCATCTTCTCGTAGTGTACCAGAGTGGCTGGAGATGAATTTCGAACAACAAACCGGTCGTGTGGTATCAATACCGACACGCGAACAAATCGACCTGAAGATACAGGAGCACTTGATCGTTGAGCACTACTCTCGCTAATCTCGGTCGATAAAGCGTAGGTAGGTAAACCCAGCGTGATTAGCTAGGGAGGGTTGCTTAAATGCTCGAAATTGAGAAGCCGAGAATTGAGACTGTAGACCAAAACGGGGTATACGGTAAATTTGTAGTCGAACCTCTTGAACGAGGTTACGGAACAACTTTAGGTAATTCGCTCCGACGCATTTTATTATCGTCATTGCCTGGAGCAGCAGTGACCACCATTCGTATTGATGGTGTATTGCACGAGTTTTCTACAGTTCCTGGGGTGGTAGAGGATACCACCGATATTGTGCTAAACATGAAAAACCTGCTTATAAAGATGCATACCGACGAACTGACTACAGTTCGTATCAATGCTTCGACTGAAGGTCAGGTTACAGCGGCCGATATTGAGGTGCCTAGCACAATTGAAGTTCTAAACCCCGATTTGCATATTGCTACCCTGGAGAAGGGCGCTCATCTAGACATGGAAATTACACTGGAAAGAGGGCGCGGTTACGTTCCAGCAGAGCGGAACAAACGCCCCGAACAGGCTATTGGTGTGATACCAATTGACTCCATCTTTAGTCCGGTACGTAAAGTGAATTTCCAAGTAGAAGATACTCGTGTTGGTCAGCGTACCGATTACGATCGTTTGGTGTTAGAAGTGTGGACTGATGGCAGTATAATGCCTAACGAGGCAGTTAGCCTCTCCGCGAAAATATTAATTGAACACCTGCGTTTGTTTATGGAGCTGACCGATAGTGCTGATGCCATGGAAATTATGGTGGAAAAAGAAGAAGAGCAAAAAGATCGCTTGATGGAGATGACCATCGAGGAATTGGATCTTTCTGTTCGCTCTTATAACTGCCTCAAGCGCGCTGGTATCAACACCGTTGAGGAACTGGTACGTCGGACAGAAGAAGACATGATGAAAGTACGTAATTTAGGCAAAAAGTCGTTGCAGGAAGTTAAGGAGAAACTGGCGGCTTTAAGCCTCTCGCTCCGCGAATCAGATGATTAGAGGCGCAGCGGGCGTCAAGGGAGGTCAAAAAAATGAGGCAGCGCAAGCTCAGCCGCACGCAAGGGCATAAACGGGCCCTGTTTCGTAGCTTGGTAACTGCAGTGGTGCTTAACGGAAAAATTCGCACCACTGAAGCTAAGGCGAAAAGCATTAAACCAATGATAGATCATATGATCACCCTCGGTAAGAGGGGCGATTTACATGCCCGCCGCCAGGTAGCAGCTTACCTTACAAAACCAGAAGCAGTAAGTAAGCTATTTGACGAAGTGGCACCAAAATATAGCGATCGTAATGGCGGCTACACGCGCATATTAAAACTCGATGTTCGCCGGGGCGACGCGGCCCCAATGGCCCTTATTGAGTTGGTGTAAAAACGCAGTAACTGTTTTCACAGTTTAATGGCTGCTTGGGGGCGTGGGATATTTTCTCACGCCTTTGCTATAGCGAGGGCTAACGATGAAAGAGATAGTTCTCAAATTAGAGAATGTATGGTATGCCTACTCTGACACACAGCAAGCACTGAATGGTGTTAGCTTACATGTAACTGCTGGCGAATGGATTGGTGTAAGCGGTAGTAGCAAAGCGGGTAAGAGCACCTTAGGGCGATTATGTGCTGGCTTACTACGTCCACAGCAAGGCGCTGTCAGCGGCTCGGCTGCGGGGCAAGTGGCTTGGGTACCACAAGATCCCCACGACGCTTTGCTGGGGGGTAGCGTGATAGATGAAGTAGCATTTGGCCCTGCTAATCAAGGGTTGCAAGGTGCACCTTTGCAGCAACGGGTGAGCGAAAGTTTGCAGGCAGTGGGCCTACCTAAACGTTTATGGTCGCAAAATTCGTACAGACTCTCCGGAGGCGAAAAGCAACGGGTAGCTGTGGCTGCTGCGTTAGCGTTGCACACCCGTTTGGTTGTCCTAGACGAACCTGGTGCCATGCTTGATCTAGCGGCGCGCACACAGTTACTATCAGCCGTGAAACGTATTAGCTGTCAGCAGAGAGTAGCAATTTTATACATAACGCACAACCTGGAAGAGTTGGTAGAAGCAAATCGGTTGATATTCATGTCTGAGGGTACCATCAGCGTCGATGGCAAACTGCCCGATATTTTACTGCAGCCAGATATTCAATCAGTGCTAGATGAAGATATACCAGCGTTGGCCCTGTTGGCTATAGAATTGCAGCAACGGCAGATTAATGTAGAACCTAAAGCTTTAACAGCGCCCGCTTTAGCAGCTGCTTTGGGGAGCTGCCGGCCATGAGAGTACAGGTGCGTGCCGTATCATGCTGGTATACTCGGGCTACAGCGAGGGAGGCGGCCCTAAGCCAAGTCTCATTTAGCTGCACAAATGGTGAGTGTGTGGGAGTAGTGGGTACTTCTGGAGCGGGTAAGAGCACTTTACTATTGGTGCTGGCTGGTTTGCTGCCGATACAAGAAGGTGCGGTGTACTATGCGGGAGCACCAACAACCGTAACTGCACGTAGGCGTTGGCTGCGCCAGAATGTGGCCATAGCTTTTCAGCAACCTGAGCAGCAATTATTTGCGCGTACAGCGTTGGCCGATGTAATGTATGGGCCGCTCAACCTAGGATGCTCTACAAACGCTGCTAGAGAAGCAGCTATACAAGCGCTGCAATTATTGGGTCTTGATGCTAAAGCGGCTAGTGAACGCTCGCCCTTCGCCTATAGTGGCGGAGAGCGCCGACTTATTGCATTAGCCAGCATTTTTGCCATGCGGCCTAAATTGCTGTTGCTGGACGAACCGACTGCTGGTTTAGATCGCTCAGCTCGGCGACGAGTTATGCAAGCAGTAGCTGAATTTACCAGCAATGGTGGCATATGTTTGTTAGCCACGCATGAGCTTAAATTGGCGCAGAAAATTTGTCAGCGTTTATTAGTGTTAAACAAAGGACACTTAATAGCCGACTGTAACCCGGACTTTCTACTCGCCAATGCTCCAGATCCGTTAGCACAATTAGCAGCATTGCTGAACACCCAGGGTTGGCAACTACCCAATAAATTATGGGAACCATCATCATTAGCCACGCAAATTGCTGAACGCTGGTTTGACCAGGGAGGGTATTAGAAGTGGGTAGGTTGGCGCCTTTGTTACAAATAGAACCAGCCGCTCGATTGTTAGCAGCCTTGTTGTTAGCTATTGCTGCCTGGGCTGCTCACAGCGTTTGGGGTTGGTGCGCCGTTATTGCTGTTACCGTGGCCTGCTATTTATGCAGCGGAGTATGTTGGTGCCAAATTGGACGTTATTTACGTCCGCTTGCGGTTTTCCTTTTGCTAGCAATAATTTTTGCTGAGGGTGAGGGTGGGCGTACTCTCATCCATGTAGGGGCTTGGCAGTACACTACTGCCGATGCGAGCAGTGGTTTAGCTTCGGCAGCTAAACTATTGTTGTTGGTAGCTAGTGTGGCGTGGTTTGCCGTTTCCGCACAACCTGTAGAAGCTATACAAGCGCTCTCGCAACTGCTACGACCATTTAAGCGTTTGGGTGTGCCAAGCGAAGATTTGGCTATGGCGACCATGTTGGCTAGCCGTTTTCTGCCTTTGGCGCGTCAAGAAGCACAAACATTGTTATTAGCTCGTGAAGCGCGTGGAGCATCATTATCTAAAGGAGGGCGGGCGGCAGTTCGGCATATAACCAGTTTGGTCGTGCCATTATTATTGGGTGTGCTAAGGCGTTCTGACACCTTAGCAGCGGCGTTAGTGGTAAAAGGGTACCGTAGAGGGCAAACCGGGCAAAGTGTCGTAACAATGCGGGTAGGGCCGTCAGAGTGTATATTGGTGTTTATCTCGTTGCTAACGGCGGTAATTGCTTTTTGGTATTAGGGGTGGTTGTATATGCGTAATGTGGCACTGTTGGTTGCCTACGAGGGGACTGCCTACCACGGTTTTCAAGCGCAACCTATTCATTTGCCCACCATACAAAGTGAGCTGGAAAAAGCCATTCAACGCTTGACAAGCGAACAATTGCGTATCACTGGTGCCGGACGCACAGATGCCGGGGTGCATGCTGCGGGACAGGTGGTCAATTTTTATACAACCGCTCGCATACCGCTTGAACGTTGGCCATATGCTCTCAATTCCGTTTTACCCGACGATATAGTGGTAAAAACAGCAGTGGATGTACCTGAAGAGTTTCATGCCCGCTTTGCCGCACGCAGTAAAACCTACCGCTATACAATAGATCTACTGCATCACCCAAATGTATTTTGGCGGCGTTATGCCTACCATGTAGGGCCAAAACTGGATATTGCCGCTATGCAAGAAGCAGCTATCTATCTAGTGGGGGAGCATGATTTCAGTGCTTTTCAGGATACAGGTAGTAACACCTTCTCAGCGTGGCGCAGTTTGAGGGAACTTACTTTACTGCAGGAAGGAGGCTTATTGCACATTACCATTTCGGCTAATG
>CAYMKM010000094.1:0-7149 GCA_964390985.1 uncultured Clostridia bacterium
AAACAGCTTGAAGATGCACAAGCTACCCTGGCAATAGCTCAGGCTCAAGTGCAGTTGGCTCACCAAGCCCAAGCCTTGGCCGCGTGCCAACACTACATTAGCGTGCTAAAGGCGCAGCATACTCTCCGCCTGGCCAATGCCAATGTAGAACAAGCTGACAGGCAACTTAATATAGTGCGGGAGCGCCTTAGTGCTGGCATTGCCACCCAAACTGATTTATACCTTGCCGAAAGCAACCTCCGGCGAGCCCAGTTAACACAAAGGCAAGCGACAGCCGCGTTAGAAAGCGAAAACATTCAGTTCAACCAGCTTATTGGCCGCCACCTGTTTGCTCCCTTTGAGTTGGTCGATCAGCCGCGACAAGAGATTCCCACTTGGGATATGGATAAAGATATAGCGCAAGCCCAAGCCACTCGGTTAGATATTACCCAGTTGCGTACTAATTTGCAGTTAGCTGAGCGCAACCTAAGCTTGGCCGATGAACGCTACACCTCCCAAGCACAGATTGAGCGCCTGAAGATGGCCGTAGAACGAGCCAGCATCGCCTTGGAGCAAGTGCAAATTAAAGTGATGTTGGAAGTGCGCGACGCCATCATCCTTTTGGAAACAGCCCGCATCAACGCCGAGTTAGCAAACGACGCCTTAGAGCAACAGCTCATGCAGTTACAAGCAGCTACTTTGCGACACGATAGCGGTCTTATCACCACATCGGAATTGCTTGATGCTCAAGCAGAAGCTAACGCTACCGAAGTGAAGGCAGTGCAGGCCACCTACGATGTTGAACTGGCCATCGCCCGTTACCTAAACGCCATCGGCAGCGGTTATAGCATACAAAAGTAGGGAGATCTTAGTGACAACACTCATAACTCGTACGCCCCAGCCTACTGATCGGGTGCGGCCTACTCTGCTCACTCCCTGGCAACGAGCAGCAACGGCATTCATATTCACCGCCGGAATTCTTTTTAGCCAGCTTCCTTGTTTGGCTGCTTTTGCTCCGGCACAAAGCAACTTACCGCCCACGTTTACCAGCGGTACGCTTGAAGTGCCGGCTATTTTGCTTAATGTAGCTCGCCAAGCGTTAGATGGCCCCAAGCATGATTTGCTCATTATTGATTATGCCAGCGCTAATTCTGCCAACCGCAGTGCTCTGGGCGTAATGAAGCCCACCAGCAGAATCGGCGTGCAACTAGCACAAACCACTCCATTCGCTAACCTAGCAGATGCTGGCTTGGTTGCTAGCCCCACCTGGCGACTGACCTGGCCAGTAGGCCAAGGCGAGGCAAATATCAATTTAGGCCTGCAAGGCCTGCTTTCGTATACGCAAGGTAAACCATTAGCCAACGCCGCGTTTCCCCAGGCCAGTGTGCAGTTGAACCTGCCGTTGTTAGCCGGCGGCGATTTGCGCCACTCCCAAGCTAATTTGGAGCTACTATCTGCTAGAGCCAGTTACCAAATGCAACGGCGCAACCTTATTTCAGAAGCCATCAGCTCGTATTTGGCTCTACAAAAAGCAGAAGATAATTTGTACTTGGCCGAGTTAAGCTGTGCCCTGGCGCAAGCAGAGTACGAACGAGCTAGCGAAGCTAAACAGCAAGGGGCCATAACTGGCGGTGAATTGAATCGATTACGCAATTACTGGCAAAGCACCGTCGATACCCTAGCAGCCGCCCAGCGTACACGGGCACTAACTAGTGACCAACTGCAGGCCTTATTAGGTGCAACGCAGGCTGATTCACCACTATTTAAAACAGAACCATGGGGTACAAACGCTGCTCTAACGGTTTTGCAGGCCAGTTTGACTCCGCTACCCGCCGATTTAGCAGGTTGGATACAACTAGCCTTAACCAAACGCGAAGATATGGAAGTAACCCGTGCCGCTCTAGTACAAGCGGAAGCGGCGGCAGCTAAGGCTCGGGCCACTGCCAATAAGCAGCTGAACTTCACAGCTTCGCTGGGTTGGCCCCGAGAAATCAGCGCCAGCAAGCAAGACCTACGCACCGAGCTTCAGGTAGGGCTCCAGGGTACCTTTTACCTGTTTAGCACCGCTTCTGAAGAATCCGTGACCATGGCCGATTTAGCCGCTTCAAAGGCTAAGTATCAATTGCAGGCGAAAGAGTTGGCCATCTCACAAGAGGTTCAACTGGCATTTTACGATGTAGAAGCCTGCTGGCGAGCTCTCGCACTAGCGCAAGAGCAACAGGCGCAAGAGGAGTTACTACTGGCTACCATGCGTCAACGCTTAAATGAAGGCTTAGCTATTTGGTTGGATGTACAAAGCCAAGAGCTGGCTGCTGCCACTCAGGCTGCCCGAGTTCGCAATTTGCAAGCCGATTTACTGCGCTACCAGATTCTGCTTTGGCATGCAGCCGGATTACAAATAGTGCAATTGAGTATATGAGGTGAGTAGAATGCAGCGCTTTATAATACTTTTGTTACTGCTGCTAACTGTGATACTAGTGCCAGTGGCCGCTGCCAGCGAGTATATGAACCAATCGCTGGTATCGGTGGGGCAAGGTTTTGTGGTATGCGATGCCGATTTGGGCATTGTCTCCTTAGCAATAGAAAATACAGCTACCGATGCCAGCTTAGTGCATACGGAAAATATGCAAGTTGTACAACGCATCGTGAAAGCGCTGCAAGAAGCGAAGCTACCCGGCTTGGAAATCACCATCCGGCAACCCAGCATTTGGTTGAAAACCAGTTTGGTTAGTCGCGATGTTACCTACACAGCCAGCTCCGGGTTGGACATTAAGGTGAGCGACATTTCGCTGATCGGTCGTGTCGCTGATATTGGTATGCGCAACGGTGCCACGGCAATACAAGGCGTACGCTTTGATGCCAGCAACTTACAGGAAGCCAAACAACTAGCACTCGAGCAAGCTGTACAAGATGCTATAAACAAAGCAAAAGTGATGAGTGCCACCGCTGGCCTACGGTTAGTGATGGTCCGTGAGATTAGCGATACTAACGATATTCAAGTGCATAACCCGAGTGCGCTGCAAGCACAGGGAGTTGATACTAAATTACCCGTTATGGCTGAACCAGTGTACCGCGGCCAGGTGATCGTCTCAGCGAGTGTGACTGTGGTTTTCGATGTAACGCTGGATAAATCGCATGATGTGCTGAGTGTTAATTCAATAGCGCAGTAGCTAGCATCACAATAATACTAAAGAGGATAACAGTCGCCACCATACATGCTGTTTGGTAAAGCCGTCGTTCGGGAATGGTGATAATAGACATTGCTTGGCGTTTAGTTCGTACTTTCTGCCAAACATATAAATACAGCCCCATAGAGGCGGCGACCATATAAATAATAAAAACAGGCAGGCTTGTCGTCTCCATCACATCCTTATGCGTGCTATTCTGTACCTGATAGCCTATCCCTGCCGCTCATATGTGCCTATTTTCATAGGACCTTCTATTCAAATTTTGCGTAAGCCATGACCCTAACGCGCCCCTGGCAGCCCGAACCAGCGAAAAGCACTTCGCCTGCTGCTACCTGTAGCCAACGCCCGTGCTGCCATTATTGCCTCACGACGGCTGGCACGGCTAAACTCAAGCGGTGCTTCCTTGGCTACAACCTCGCCACGCAATAGCGCCCCCGGTGCCCTACTAGCCAGCGATAACGCTTTATCAGCACCCCAAATGGAGGCTACTCTATTGACATACCGCCTCATAACTGGTGGCCGCTTATGGACCGAATGAGCATCGGAAGCGATGAAATGCACTAAATTGTGACTGATGAATAGGGCGCAGGTCTCCCGCAGTTGGGCATGGGCCAAACGCGACAAGCTAGCTGCTGTGATTTGCGCTAACGCCCCCGCCTGCACTAGCTGGGCTAACAGCTCCGGTTTCCGGGTAAACTCCTCATTGCGCTCCGGATGTGCTATCACTGGCGTGATGCCCCGCACCAGCAGTTCAAAAATAACTTGATGGGTGAATGGTGGTATATGCGCAAAAGGCATCTCCAGCAGCATGTAACGGCATCTACCAGTAGCGTCCGTATCCGCCCTTGTCGGCGGCTCCCCAACCACCCCATAAGTGGTGGCCTCACCCTTATCCATTCGCTCAATAACATCCAACGTACAGCGCACTTCCCCACCCGAATATAAGCGGATACCCAACCCAGCCTCACTCGCCCGCTCTTGCAATTGCTGCACTAGCGAGGTAACATCGGCGTTGCGGTTCACAATCTCCCCCATAGATGATTGATGCGGTGTACACGCCAAAGCGCCAATGCCATCATCCTCAGCTATACGCAACATAGCCAGCGCCGCTTGCCAATCATCAGCACCATCGTCAACACTGGGTAAAACATGAGTATGTATATCAACCAATTGTTCATCTTCCCAAGCGGCTTTGCTCACTTACCATCATCTCCGTTAGGCCGATATTCCTTTAATGATACCTCAAAATAAGTTAAGCCCACTAGTTGCTGAAAAGCACCTACTGTACCCTGCCAGCGCAAATGACCCTGCGCCTTTATGACGCCTATTTCCGGATTGAACCATAAAGTAATATCATGGTTAGTACCAAAATCATCGCTACGTAAAAGGGTAATGCGGTAGGCACTATATGTACCCGCTGGTACACTTACCATTGTTTCTTCAAGCACCTTCCCATTTACCTGCCCTTGGCGGGTTTTCTTAGCGTGCTTAACCTTACCTTGCCACTGCCAGGTTTGTCCTTGGCGTAAAGGTAGGGCAAAAACCAAAGCGTTCTCTGGGTAAACGAAACTATCACTATATAAACCGAAAGCCTTAACGAAGCACGAAGAGGCTTTAACCGCCTTATTCGTCAACACTAACTCCTCTTCGTAGGTTAAACCAGCCACCTGTAAACGCCAACGGTAACTGTAAGTGTTATCCGCCCCAGCGCTCACCTGTAACACTTCTACCCTGGTTTCGCCATAGTTAGAGTTGTAGATCCACACGCTACCTGCATCAGGCACTTTACCTGCTGGTATCATAATAGCATCCACAGGAGCGCATATCATACAAACCAATAGCATTAGAAAGGCCACCACATTGAGAATTCGGCTACACTGGGCGTCAATCGTTATGGCCACTGTTGGCCCCCTTTCGGTTCAGCCTAAAATCAAATTTCCCTCTTGACAAATGAGCACCATGGTTCTATGGTTAATTACAGATGTAATGAACCGCTTAACACATTAAGTTTTGGATGTGAGCGTATGCTATTCGATTTTAACAGTGAAAAACCTCTCTATATGCAACTGGCTGAGGCCATCGAAGATAACATCCTAAAAGGAATCTTCGTGGAAGAATCCCAGGTGCCCTCCACCACTGAGGTCTCCGTCAATTACAAGATCAACCCGGCCACCGCTGCCAAGGGAGTGAACTTGCTGGTGGAAGAGGGCATCGTGTATAAAAAGCGAGGGATTGGCATGTTCGTCTGCAGTGGTGCTAAAGGTAAAATCGCAGCTAAACGCCGCTCCACTTTTTATGAAAAATACATCGTATCGCTGCTCGAAGAGGCTAAGAAGCTTAGCATTGATAAAAACGATATTATTTCCATGATAGAAGGGAGCAATTAAATGGGCCTAATTGAGTTCCAAAATGTGAGTAAAAATTATGGGCAGGTGCAAGCTTTAACGCAAGTTTCCCTAAACCTAGAGGCAAATAAAATTTATGGCCTGTTAGGTAGGAATGGGGCCGGTAAAACCACCATGCTCAATATCTTGACCAACAAAATCTTTCCCACCGTTGGCCAGGTTTTGTTAAATGGCGAGAATGTAACTGAAAACGATAACGCTCAAACACAAATGTTTTATATGTCGGAAATGAATTTGTATCCTGAAGGTATGAGGGTGGGGCAAGCATTCCGCTGGACCAAGGAATTTTACCCGAATTTCGCCACTGATTATGCCCACTCCCTGGCGCAGAAATTTGGGCTGAGCACCAAGAAAAAGGTGAAGGCGTTATCCACTGGCTACAACTCCATCTTTAAATTGATAATTACCCTAGCCACCAACGCACCTATTATCATATTTGATGAGCCAATTTTAGGTTTGGATGCCAATCACCGCGACTTATTCTACAAAGAGTTACTCGCCAAGTATAATGAAACGCCGCAAACCGTGATCATCTCCACCCACCTTATTGATGAGGTGGCCGATATTCTGGAAGAAGCCATTATCATTAAGAGCGGCGATATCATATTGCAGCAGCCGGTGGAGCAAATGCTGCAATCGGCTTATACGGTATCCGGTGAAGAGAGCAAAGTCGATGAATTCGCTGCAGATAAAAAGGTGATTCACCAGGAGATGCTGGGTAGGTTTAAATCGGCCACAATTTATGGAGAATGCCATAGCGAAGAAAGGGAGCTGGCCACCTCCTTAAACCTTGATATAACTAGCGCTCCTTTGCAAAAGCTCTTTATATACTTGACGAATTAAAGGGGAGTTTACTATGAGCATCCTGCCTAAAGTGACGAAATACCAAATCTATGATGCCAAGAATGCTGTGCTAATCTACTACCTCGTTATATTATCGCTGGTGGCACTGGTTGGCGTATACTCCAGTAGCACTTCATCAGTGAGCGTTGTCGATGTAACAATTAGCAGCAATGTCAACAATAGCGGCCTAGAAGCACCGACTGCCGTCGTAAAACGAGAGCAGTCTATGCAAGAAGACAATAGTTTCAACGCTAGCGGCCTAGAAGGATCGACAGCCATTTTCCTTTTTGTTCTGGGACTCAACTTATTTAAAACCAGTTTCAAGTTTCTATCGGCCAATGGCGTGACCCGCCGCCGCTTTTTCCGAGAAAACACTCTGGCCATCATGATTATTGCTGGCGCATTAACCATTATTGATACTATCATGGGTGCCACATTCAAGTTACTCGGTCATTACCAGCCTTTATATGAGCAAATTTACGGCAACATTACTTTGCTCAACGGCATAGTGTGGGCCTTCGCCTACTACTTGACGGCAATAATGTTGGGCTGGTTCATTACCATGCTGTACTACCGCAGCAGTTCACTGCTAAAAATAGTAATTTCCATATCACCAGCGATAGTATTTATTGGCTTGACCTACTTGAATAGGATATGGGGACATGTTTTTTCAACTATCGGTCAGTTTTTCATCAAGTTTTGGAGCATAAATAATTTAAACTCCTATGTTGCTG
>CAYMKM010000095.1:0-1811 GCA_964390985.1 uncultured Clostridia bacterium
GGGAGGGCAAGAGCGGGAGTGCAAAGCTTTTTCCTATATTACATACTGTCTATGCTTTTTGGTAATCCGGTTACAGCCATATTATTTGTGGCCTTCATTTACCTAATAGTAGATAGGCGGTTTATTGGCCTATTGCCTGATTTCACGCGGCCATTGCGGCGGAAATCACGTTTACGCCAGTTGCGTTCTACTGTGGCCTTAAACCCAGCTAACGCTAGTGCCCAACTTGAACTAGGCCAGCTGTTAATGGAGCGTAAACGGTACCGTGAGGCACTGCCATTTCTGCAACAAGCAGGGAAGAAACTAGAAGATCATGCCAGTGCCCAGTATTATTTAGGAGCAGACTTGGTTAGAGTTGGCGAAATGGATGCCGGGCGCGAAGTTTTAGAAAAGGCAGTGGCGTTACGCCCCAATGTACAGTATGGAGAACCGTTTATCTATTTAGCTGAAGCGGCATTATCGGCAGGTAACAACACTGCTGAACTACCCGAGTGGGTGCAAACTGTCGTGCAGTATGGCAACGTTGAAGTTTGCTACCGCATGGGCCGGGTTTTACAGCAGTATGGTTATAAAGCAGAAGCCCACCGCCTTTATAGCGAAGCGTTAAATGGTTATAAACAATGCCCCACCTTTGCTCGCAAAACAAGCAGACGCTGGGGATTATTAGCATGGTTAGCCCTAAAACGAATGCCGTTGCCTGCGCAATATGTAAATAAATAAAGGTGCACCGCATAAGGCGGTAATAGCACCCACTGGTAGTTCTTGGGGAGCAATTATAGTACGGGCTAGTGTATCGGCCAGTACTAAAAAGCTGGCACCAAGTAGGAATGATAATGGCAGTAAGCCGCGATGATCAGGGCCTTTAATAAGCCTTACCATATGAGGAATCACCAAGCCGACAAAAGCTATTACGCCACTAACAGCCACCGCCGCTGCCGCCAGTAGTGAAGCAGCTACTAGCAGTGTTCGTTTTACTCGCTCAACTTCCACACCCAGGTATCCGGCGGCTTCGTCGCCAAAAGCCATGGCATTCAAGCTCCTAGCGTTAAACAATATAGCACCCGTGGCTAACAACAGATACGGGCAAATGGTTAGCACCCCTTGCCAACTGGCTCCGGTTAAGCCTCCCATTAGCCAAAACAGGATAGAACCCATTCTCTCCCCACTCAACAGTACTATAATGGAGACTGCTGAAGAAAAGAAGGAGCCAGCTGCAGTTCCCGCTAGCAAGAGTGTAACCGTAGGTAAGCGCCCATTATGGGTTCCCAACACTATAACCAAAGCGAGGGTGCCCACTGCCCCCAGGAAAGCAAAAAAAGGTACGGGGTTAATAAACCCGGCAACATTGCTGACTCCTAAAGCCATGGCCAACACTGCGCCCAGCGAGGCACCACCAGAAATGCCCAATACATACGGGCCTGCTAAAGGATTGCGTACCATACCTTGAAATGTAGCCCCAGCTAAAGCCAGTGCCGCACCAACCAGGCTACCTAGCACTACGCGAGGTAGCCTGATTTGCAACAATATTAGTTCGTAGGTGGCCGGCCAGGTAGGTGTTATTGGCAGCCCTAGCTGGCGGGCAATAATACCAGCTACAGTCGCAGGGGGGATGCTTACCGCACCAAGACCACAAGCCAGTAGTATCACTGCTATCCATAAAGCAGCGGCCAACCCTAGTGTGAAAAGCTTATGGGCGGAGCGTCGTTTTTGCGGTTGAAGTACGTCGGGTTTTGTGCTCACCGGGGCCACCTTCCTAATTAAAAAAGCTCAGGGTGCAATAGACGAGCGATCATCAATAAACCATCGGTTAT
>CAYMKM010000095.1:1911-7111 GCA_964390985.1 uncultured Clostridia bacterium
ATTAAAAAAGCTCAGGGTGCAATAGACGAGCGATCATCAATAAACCATCGGTTATACGTGGTCCAGGCCTGCTTATAATATCTTGATCCACTACGTAAACACGTCCGAACTTTACTGCTGAAACGTTTGCCCAAGCTGCTTTATGCGCTTGGTTAACCACGCTTTGCTCAATAGTGAGCGAAGTTAAAATAACATCGGGGTTGGCGGCTATGGCGGTTTCCAAACTTAACACGGGCCAGGCTGACTTGGCATCAGCCGCTATATTTTTGCCGCCTGCCATAGTTATGAGTTCATCAATAAAACTACCCGGGCCAGCGGTGTAAAGCGGATCACACCATACCTCAAATAATACGTTAGGCCGGTTGTTGCTCTTTTTAACAGCAGCTACCACGGCTGCTTGGGTGGCTTTCATGCTACTGATGATTTGCGTAGCACGTTGTTCAACATCGCATAGTAGGCCAATCTTTTCAATAGCTTCATACACTTCGGCTAGGTTGTGTGGGGCGAACCCTAAGGCAGGCAGACCAAGTTTAGCTAATTGATCTACCAAAGCTTTATCAGAGACATCGCCCACCAAAATAAGGTCGGGTTGCATGGCAATAATGCGCTCCAGCGAAGGAGTTTGTGAATTACCTACACGGGGCTTTTGCGCTGTTTGCGCCGGGTAATTACTGTAATCATCCAAAGCGATAACGCGAGCTTCTAGACCTAGGGCATACAATATTTCGGTATGGCTTGAGGCCAGTGAAATAATGCGCTGAGGGGCGCGGGTAAATTTAACGTCGCGATCTAAATCATCGCGCACTGTTAATGGATAAGTTGTAGCGTTAGCGTAAAGAGTGAGTGTGAGAATCACAAATAACAGCGTGCTAATTATAACAGCTAAGCGTTTATTAGTGTGTGAAATACTCATTATAAACGACCTCCTTGGTTTGTATTGGTGGCCAAAACTGATGGTAGGACAACTGGCCGTCCGGTATGCGGATGAGTAGTGACCAGCGTAGGTAACCCGTATACTTCCTGCAACAGCGTTTCTTGCAAGACTTCTGCGGGTGTACCAGCTTTTACAATGCTCCCGGCACATAGCAGTAACAAATGGTCGCAAAACTGGCTAGCCAGGTTTAACTCGTGCAAAACAACCACTATGGTGCGTTTGCTGGCTGCTAGTTGTCGAAGAATGGATAGCGTTTGTACCTGGTATTTAAGATCAAGATTGCTAGTGGGTTCATCGAGAAGCAAGACCGGTGTTTGCTGGGCTAACGCTCTAGCTAACGCTACTCGTTGCCTTTCACCACCGCTTAATTGCGAGATGCGCCGCTTCGCCAGGTGGTTAATACCAGCTTGCTGCATGGCAGACTCAACAATATGTAAATCGGCGGTTGTTTCATTGGAGAAACGGGAGAGGTGTGGGTGTCGGCCCATCAGCACCACGTCGTATACAGTGAAATCGAAGGCCACGGTCTCTTGTTGTTGAATGACAGCCATCAATTGTGCAATTCTTCGACGTGGGTAATGGTTAATTGGCTCTTCATTTAATAGAATGGTACCGCTATGAGGAGTGAGGGCCTTGCTCATCACTTTCAACAATGTGGATTTACCTGAACCGTTTGGCCCAACTATGCCTAGCACTTCGCCAGCGTTTGCAGTAAAGTGTACATCTTGTAAAACCGGGTGGGCATCGTAGCGAAAGCAAATATCAGCCACCTGTATAATCATAACTAGCACCCCCTTTCATAGGAAAAGAGCAGGGGTAGGGTGTTATCGTCAATAAAAAACCTCTGCCAAAGCAGAGGGGCGAATAACAGCTTGCCTGTGAGTAGCGTAATACCGCAAAAGACAAGCGACCGCTCCCTTTCCGCGAAGAGTTGTTGGTCATTGGCGGCAGGCAGGTCTCCTGGCTTCCGGTCATAGCTTTGGCGAGCCTTCCCTGCATTTGGCAAGTGGCTGTTTTCGCCTGTGCTACCGGTTACAGTGGCGGGACCGCGTCGGCTCAGCGCTAGTGCGCTTCCCGACTTCCCTATTATCCCCCGTTGGTTGGGGGCACCAGCCGCCCGTATGTAATTGTCGCTTATATTCTATTTCAAAACATCCTGCACTTCAAGGAGGAAAGAGAGAAGCTTTTCACGTAACCCAGCAACATAAAGCGTGTGTTGGAGGAGGAAACGTATGAAGGTGCCCTTTGTGCACTTGGGGGACGTTCATTTGGGTGGCTTGCTCTCCGGTGGGTTGGCAGGGCGACAAGTCGCTGAACGCCGGGCAGAAGCGTTGGCTACCTTGCAAAAATGTTTAAAATACATTCAAGAACATAAGATACCTCTTCTTTTTGTTGCCGGAGATTTATTTGAGTATGAAACTACCTCGCGGCAAACGGTTATGGAACTATGCAATATGCTAGGTGACATATCTCCGACGCACGTTTTTATAGCAGCCGGTAACCACGATTACGCCGCTGCTAATTCGTTTTACCGCACACTTAGTTGGCCAGCCAACGTACATTTGTTTTTAGACGATTGGCAGTCAGTACACCTACCTGAGTTTGCTGTTACGGTGCATGGCATGGGTTTTACCACGCCGGAGTTGACTAGCCGGCATTTACAGGAATACCAAATAGCAAATGATGACAGATTGCATGTGATTATACTTCATGCCGACTTAATAAGTGGGGCGAGCGACAGCCGCTATCTGCCAATTCACCGCAATGATTTACAGCAATGCGGTGCTGATTATGTAGCTTTAGGGCATATACACAAGCCCCAAGTAGTGCTGGAAAGTGATGGTAAAGCGGTAGCGGCATATTGTGGTGCTCTGGAGCCCATGCGTTTTGGTGAAGAAGGCGAGCATGGCTTTTATCATGGGCAGCTAGCTGCCGGCGGCGCTGATTTACAGTTTGTACCTATGGCTACCCGCTCGTATCACACTAAAACAGTGGATATTACCGGTTGCCAAACAACAGAGAACGTTATTAGCCGTATAACCGAAGCGTTGAACAGTATATCACCTAAAGATTTAGTGAGCGTGGTTTTAACTGGCCATATTGATACTGATTTTTATATAGAAAAAGATCGAATAGAACAAGCAGGTGCTGATTTCTACCATTTTCAAATGCGAGATGAAACCCAGCCAGCCTACGATTTAGAGGAATTAGCCAAAGGGTTTACCGCTCGGGCAGTGTTTGTGCGCCGCATGCAGGCTTTATTAGCCACGGCCGAGGGTGAGCAAAAAGATGAAGTGCGGCTGGCCTTGCACTTAGGCCTGCAAGCGCTTAGCGGGCAGGAGGTGCGTTTGCCGTGAAAATTAAGCGGATCAGCATCACTGGGTTTGGCCGCTTCACCAATTGGGAACATGATTTATCCGATGGTTTAAATGTTATTTATGGTTTGAATGAAAGCGGAAAAACAACGCTACATCGCTTTATTTTAGGTATGCTGTATGGTTTTAAAGAACCGAATCACAGCAGACGAAATTGGCGTGATGAACATGCTTTATACGAACCTTGGTCGGGAGCACCTTACCAGGGTGCATTGGAGTTCTACGGTGCGGATGGCCGTTGTTACCGAGTGGAACGGCAATTTGCTAAAGATCGCGATACAGTACGGGTGCTTGATGCCCTTACTGGCGAAGACCTTACTGGTGAATATCCGCTAGATAAGCGGCGGGAGTTACTCTTTGCCGAAGCGCATACCGGGATGAACGAGCTGATTTTTATTAGCACTGCTTGCATTGGTGAATTGCCCGGTGATACGGGTAATAAAAGTTTAAACGAATTGGGAGCGCGTTTAGCTAACTTGCAAGAATCGGGCGAGGAGGCTACTTCGTTACATAAAGCAGCCACTAAGCTGGAGGATTTACGCAAAGCACAAAATAGCCGCCGTAACAAGGCCGCTGCTCGATATGAAAAAGCCCAGAAGCTATGGCAGGAAATGAGTGATCATCGGTCAGCCGCACGTCAACTTGAACAAGAGTTAAGCGATTTACAGGTAGCGACCAGACAGTTACAGGTGAAAAGAGAAGAAGCTGAAGCTAGTTTGCTGGCAGCAGATATTGAGTTTGTACAGGCCCGTTTGGCTAAAGCGGAAGGCTTGGCCAGCAGGGTAGATCAATTAAATCAAACCGCTGTTAACCTGGTTGCATATGCCGATTTTCCGGTAGATAGCCGCGATGAAGTTAAAGAGGAATTAGTACTATTAGAGCAAGGCGAACAAGTTATAACGGAGCATAACCAGCAATTAGCCCAGGTAGTACAGGAATTACAGCAGGCACACCAGCAAATAAACGCCTTGCCGGGGGCTGTTGCTTATAAGAGTCAAGATGATTGGAATACAGCTAGCACCCAAATTCGTGACGGCCAGGTGCGCTGGGAACAAATGATAACAGATTTAAACAACGCAAAAGAAAGATGGACCCAAGCAGAAGTTGCAGCAGACAGTGCAGCTACAGCCCTAGAGATATATGCAGGTTTAGCCCAACTACCCGATGATGCCCCCCGTATACTCGATGAAATGGCGGCTGTTAACCGGGAGGCAAACGTATTAGCACAGACGTTGAATGCCTGCACGGTGCGTGCCCGCAAGCTTCAAGAGCAAGTGGGCCAATACATGAGGGATGTTCAAGATAATGCAGAGCAAATAGCATGTTACGCTCATTGGATTGAATTGCCAGCGCATGTGGGGGAGCTAATGCAAGGGTGGGTGAATGAAGCCCAGGCACTTACACAGGCAGCTACTGGCTTATTAGAGGCGAATCGTAGCGATATTGAGCAAGGAGATAAAGCACAAAAACGCCTGGATTCCCTAGAAAAAGTAAAGGTAGCTGGGGAAGAAAAACTCAATGCCGCCGAACGCATAGTAGAACAAGAGAAGGCGGCGCGACTACGGGCTGAGGCCGCTGATACACAGGCAGAAGCAGTGGTGTTACCTCCTACCAGCAAGTTAGTAAGTGGATGGTTGCTATTATTAGGGGGCATTTTAAGCGGTTACATGGCTGCTTTCGTAGTGGAATGGCCTGTTGCATTTTGGGTATTGGCTGTCGCTCTCATGCTTAGCGGTATGGTGACGCTGATTACCTGGCAAAGAGTGCGTAACGTTCGTCAACAAGAGAAACAGCATTGGTATAACACCAAAGGCGAAGCACGTGCGGTTGCGGCCAAATTGGGTGCGGAAATTCACGATATGGCTACTGCTGTTGGTCAGCCATCCATACC